>JBAYVY010000011.1:0-22107 GCA_041674345.1 Phycisphaeraceae bacterium
AGGGGAGTTTCGGGTTTCGGGTTTCGGATTTCGAGAAAAACTCGTGAATTCCCGCGCGAAACTCGAAACTCGAAACCCGAAACTATTGCGGTGGGGGTGGCGGGATGTTTGATGTTGGGGGTGATGGGGTGGATTTGCTGGCCGGTGTTGATGGGTGGGGCGGCGGAGGGGGATGGGCAGTGGGTGGCGGCACAACGATGGGCGAGGGGGAATACGGAGCGGGATGCGTTGTTTGTGACGCCGATGGAGATGGGAGGGTTTCGGGTGTATTCGCAGCGAGCGGTGGTGGGGGAGTGGCGGGACGGGACGCAGTTGTATTTTGACGGGGGATTCGCGGAGCAATGGTGGGAGCGGATGAGGTCGTTGTCGCCGGGGCTGTTGTACAACGCGGACGGGACGAAGTTGTTGCAGCGTGGCAAGGGGTTGGGGGAGATGGATGACGAGCAGGTGATGGCGTTGGCGAAGAGGTGGAGGGCGGATTACGTGGTGTTGCCGGTGGTGGCGGGGGGGCGGATGCGATGGATGGAACGGGTGTATGGGAACGAACGATGGGAGATATACCGGCCCCGGATAGCCGAACCGGCGGCGGGCGAGGAGGCGGAGGCGGCGCAGCGGCGGTATCTGTCGCAGACGGCGGCGGAGCATATTCGGCGGATACGAATGAGCGAGGCGCGGGTGCAGGTGGTGGACGGAGCGGGAAGACCGATGGCGGACGCGGAGTATCGGATCGGGCAGGTGAGTTCGCCGTTCTTGTTTGGGGCGACGCTGGGGAGGTTCAAGGAGGGCGGGCAGGGCGTTGAAGGCATTGAGGCAAGCGGGAATGGGGACGCGCGGGGGTTGGGGAGTGACGCGCAGTTGTCGATGTTTGCGAAGGTGTTCAATTTCAGCGTGACGGGATTGGCGGGGACGTGGTTGAACATCGAGGCGGAGCGGGGCAAGCGGCGGTTCGAGGAGACCGATGCGTATTTGGATGAGTGCGGGAAGCGTGGCGTGGCGGTGGAGTTGCATTTTTTGAGCGGGTATGAGCCGGTGTGGGCGGTGAAGTTGAAGGCGGAGGAACGGGCGAATGAGAGGATGCGGCACGTGCGGGAGATGATCGGGCGGTACAGGGATCGGGTGGCGTATTGGCAGGTGACGGATGATGGGGTGGGCGCGGAGGAGGCGGGGGTGTTGTTCGCGATGATTCGCAAGGAGTTGCCGGGGGCGAATGGGAAGCTGGGGATCGGGGCATGTGTGCGGTTTGGATCGGAAGCCGGGCCTGCGACGCGGGAGCGGGACATGTGGCGGGGATTGGAGTTGGTGCGGGAATTGAAGCGGAAGGGCGTGACGGTGGACTTCGTATCGTTTCACGCGCACCGGCCCTGGGGATGGTGGGCCGATGCGCGATGGATCGAACAGACGATTGATGCGTTTGCGAAGGAAGGGGTGCGCGTACACATTTCGCAATTGGCGCAACCGGCCGACGGACCGATCGGGGGAACGGTGCGAACCGGCGAATGGACGCGGCAGTCGCAGGCGGAGTATTACCGGGACTTTTTCACGGTCTGTTTCGGGAACGCGAATGTCGATGCGATCAACATGGAGGCGATGGGAGCGGACACGCTGACAACGGGCGCGGGGTTGTTGGATGAACACGATCAGCCGACCGCGGGATACGCGGCGTTGGAGCGGTTGATTCAACACGACTGGCGGACGAATTTGAGCGGGAAACTGGGACTGGACGGCGTGGCATACTTCCGTGGGTTTCACGGGGATTATGAATTGACGCTGACGTTGAGCGACGGACGGATGGTGACGGCACGGTTCACGGTGGCATCGGGCGGAAGCAATGCGCATCGGTTTGTGCTGGACCAGGCGAACGGGAAGTTGGAGGTGGGGCGATGAAGAGGCGATGGTGTGTGATGATGATGGTGATGGGGGTGATGATGGGGGTGTGCGCGATGGGGGGAACGGTTGGAGCGCAGGAGGCCGCGAAGCCGCAAGCGGCGGCCCCGGAAGTTAAGGCGACACCGGCGGGGGCGGGGGCGGAACTTTTTCGGGACGCGGATTCGCCGATTGACAAACGGGTGGCGGATTTGATTTCGCGGCTGACGGTGGATGAAAAGATATCGCAGTTGCAGGAGACCTCGCCGCCGATCGCGCGATTGGGGATCGAGGGGTTTCAATGGTGGAGCGAGGGGATTCACGGTCTGGGTCGCGCGGGGCTGGCGACGGTGTTCCCCGTGGCGATCGCGTTGGCGGCCTGCTGGGACGCGCCGTTGATGCACGACGTGGCGGACGCGACTTCGACCGAGGCGCGGGCGAAATACAACGCCGGTGAACGCGGGCGGTATCACGGACTGGCGATCTGGGCGCCGTCGATCAACCTGATACGTGACCCGCGCTGGGGACGCGATTCGGAAAATTACAGCGAAGACCCGTATCTGACAGCCCGGCTGGGCGTGGCGTTCTGCGAAGGTTTGCAGGGCGATGACGAACGATATTTGAAAACCGCCGCCACGCCGAAACACTTCGCCGTGCATAGTCAGGAGACCGCGCGGGCGAGCAGTTGTTTCAACGTATCGATGAGACAATTGCGGGAGTACTACCTGCCGGCGTTCGCGGCGTGTTTCACCGAGGCGCGCGCGGTGTCATCCATGGCGGCGTTCAACGGGATCAACGGCGTGCCCTGCACGGCGAACCCGTGGCTGCTGACGGATTTGCTCCGCGATGAATGGGGTTTCAAAGGCGCGGTCGTGACCGACTGGGGCGCGGTGATGCAACTGAAAAACGGACAACATAAGTATCAGACCGAAGAGGAGGCGGTGGCCGCGGCGATTCACGCCGGCGTGGACGTGGTCAGCGAACCCAAGGGCGGCGCGAAAATGTTGCGAACGGCGTTGGACAAGGGATTGCTGAGCGAACAGGACATCGACAAGGCGCTGACCCGCGCGATGACGATACGATTTCGGCTGGGCCTGTTCGACCCGAAAGAGCGGGTGCGATATACGCAAATACCGATCAGCGCGGTCGGTTCGCCGGAACATTGGCGACTGGCGCTGCGGAGCAGCCGGGAGTCGATCGTCCTGTTGAAGAATGAGGCGGTCAGCGGCGGCGGTTTGCGGAAGGAACTGCCGCTGTTGCCGCTGGACCGGCGACGGATCGAGTCAATCGCGGTGTTCGGACCCGACGCCGATCACAACATGTTCGGCGATTACAGCGGAAGCCCCGCCAACCCCCCGGTCACGCCGATGGCCGGCATCATCAACAACATCGCCGGGCGGATCATCGTGCGCACCGCGCCGTGGAAAAACGTCGATGAGGCGATCGACAAGGCCGCGGCCAGCGACGTGGTGATCGCGGTGCTGGGGTTGAACCTGAAGATCGAGCACGAGGGCCACGACCGCAAGGACATGGACCTGCCCCGCGATCAACAGGAGTTCATCGAGAAGATCGTCGCGGTCAACCCCAACGTGATCGTGGTGCTGGAATGCGGCTCGCCGGTGACGATCAACTGGATACAGGAACACGTACCGGCGATCATCATGCTGTGGTACCCCGGCGAACAGGGGGGCAACGCGCTGACGGACGTGCTGCTGGGCGAATACAACCCCGCGGGCCGTTTGCCGGTGACGTTTTACAAGTCGTTGGATCAGTTGCCCCCGCTGAATGATTACGACATCACCCGGGGGCGGACGTACATGTACCTGAAAACCCCGCCGCTCTACCCGTTCGGTTTCGGATTGAGCTACACCACGTTCGCTTATGACGATTTGAAACTGGATCAGACCAAGGCGGCGCAGGCGGCGAAGATAGCGAAGGACGGCAAGCTGGCGATCAGTTGCCGGGTGACGAACACCGGCGAACGCGACGGCGATGAAGTCGTGCAGATGTACGTCCGGCATGTCGATTCAAAACGTGTGCAGCCGCTGCGCGAATTGAAGGGATTCGCCCGGCAACACATCGCGGCGGGACAATCGCGCACCGTGACGTTTGAACTGCCGATCAAAAACCTGGCCGGTTGGGACGAACAGGGCAATCACTGGTTCGTCGAGCCGGGCGAATATGAAATCGAAATCGGAGCATCGTCGGCGGACATCCGGCTGCGACAACGCTTCTTTGTTGTAGAATGACCGCTTGTTTTACCAAGAAGGCGTGTGAGAAGGGTTTGCGGCCCGCGGCTTGCGGGAGGAGGCGATTTCCCACAAGCCACAAGCCACAAGCCGAAAGCCCAATAAGGAATCAACAAATGCGACTGGGAATCTGCTCGTACAGTTTTAATCGCACACTGGCCGACGACGCGCACGCGGCGGAGAAGTTCATCGACCTGTCCCAACGGCTGGGCTGCACGCAGCTCGACCCGTGGAACACGCATCTGGTCGTCGTCAAACAAGGCGACGCCAACCCGGCGGGCGACGCGCTGACCGGCGAGGAACGCGATTACCTGCGGCACATTCGTCAATGCGCCGACCAGGCGGGCTTGCCCGTCGGCTGCGTCGCCATCGATGGGGCGCATATTTATGATGACAAGCCGGAAAGCCGCGCCCGCAATCGCATGATCGCGTATCGCTGGATCGAGGCGGCTTCGCTGCTCGGCGCGACGCAGGTTCGCATCGACACCGGCGGCCCCACCCAACTGACCGACGAAGTGCTGGCGGTGCTGGTCGAGGGCTACACCGATGTCATCGCCCGCGCCCGCCCCCGGAAGATTCAGGTATTGGTGGAAAATCATTGGGGGGTGTCGCACGTGCCTGGCAACCTGGTGCGGTTGTTCGAGGCCGTGCCGGACCTGGGGTTGCTGTTCGACAGTTTCAACTGGGCCTACACGCAACAAGGCATCGGCTGGCTGACGTGCGCCAAGTATGCGAAGGCGACGCACATCAAGGCGTTCCAGTTTTCGGATGACGGGGAGGAACTGACGCAGAACATCGGCAACTGCATCGCCATTTTACAGAACGAAAACTTCCGGGGGCCTTGGGTGGTCGAAAGCTGCCCAACCCACATCGACGAAACGCAAGCGGTGGGAAAGACGATCGCGCTGATACGCAAGTATGTGAAGTGACCCCCGGAACGTGCGAGTCGCGGCGTGTCGCCGGGGCTTGTGGACGTCATTTCGGTTGAGACCTTACGGATCGCGCCGGGCGCGTCCCGTTCGGCGCACCGCGATGCGCAGCGAGATCAACAGCAGCAAGGGGGTGCCCAAGCCGAGGGCCAGGCAGGTGAAAAGCCAAGGGAGGATCAGGGCGTTGATGCCGCGACAGGCGAGCAGACGCAGCTGTTGGAGTTGGCGGTTGAACATGATGACGCCGGGATGCGCGTCGGGGTGATCGCGCAGGTATTGGTCGATGTTGTCGGAGGTGAACAGGACGAACGCGACCGAATGACGAATGTGAACGCGGCTCGCTACAAATCAGCAATCGTTCGGTTGAATCGCAGAGCGGATCGCGGGTTGCCACTGCGCGGCTATTCGGAGGACGGACGATGGACGTCGGCGCGTTTCGTCATTCTGGCTTCGTCATTGATTCGTCATTCGGATTTCGTCATTTGTTATTCCGGGGGGCGGGTCATCCGAATGGCTGGCATGGGGGGGCGGCGCTCGTTTGTGGCGGGTTGGAATTCGCAACCCCGCAAACGCGGCGGCGAATCAGCGCTGAAACGCGATGGATCGACTTCCAACGCGGCAAACCGCCACAAACATGAGTTACACCCGCTATGGGAATGCCGCACGCGCATGAGGTGAAATTCATATGCCGGGTCGCGCCTGGTGTCTCGCGGCATCCCTGGTTTGCCTGTGATTGCGATTCGGGCGTGATTTTTTCGTCAGTGTCGCGGCGAAAATGCCTAACGCAATACGAATATCCGTTGTTGGAGAGGGTGCGAAGGTCTGAATAAACAATTGCTTGTTAGCGGGAAATTAATGTTGCGGGGGTGGCTTTGGCAAGTTATACTTCACCACGCTGAAGGAAAGAGAAGGATGTTTCGCCCGCCGGCTGCGAGCGAATAGTATCATGGGACTGAGAACCCCAGAGAGAGACCATGTCCATTTCATTCCGTTCCATTGAAGCATTGAGCCGGCGCGCCAAGGTCGCGCGTGGCGATGATCTCATTCAGGGCCGGGTGGATTTATCCTCGTTCAGCAATGAGTGGTATGACACGGGGCGAAGCAAGTTCATTTGCGCTGTCTGGTATCTGATCAACGCGGCGGTATTCGCCAGTCCGTGGGTTCCTTTTTATGGTGTCAAGCGTCGGGTGCTTCGCTGGTTCGGCGCGAAGGTCGGCAAGCATGTGACGATCAAACCGCGTGTGAACATCAAGTATCCCTGGAATCTGGAAATCGGTGAACATACCTGGATCGGCGAAGGTGCCTGGATTGATTCACTGGCCAGGGTTTGCATCGGTGACAACTGCTGTCTGTCTCAGGGTGTTTATCTCTGCACGGGCAGTCATGATTGGTCGGACCCGGCGTTCGGTCTGATCGTCAAGCCCATTCGTCTGGAAGAAGGCGTGTGGTGCGGCTGCCGGTCCACCGTGACGCCGGGCGTCACGCTCGCCAGCCACACCGTTCTGGCCGCGGGGTCCACGCTGACCAAAGATTCGCTTCCTTACACTGTCTATCAGGGGGTTCCGGCCCAAGCCATCAAGTCGCGTCATGTCAGCGCCGATCAACTTTCCGTCGGCGAATCCGTATCCGATCAGCCGCGTGTCGCGGTTGGATAGCGATCAACCCCGCACCATGACGATACCATCGGCCCGTCGGCCCGTCGGGGCGGTGTTTGTCGTTCTTCTTGGCATCTCCGAAGCACCTCTCCCGCGATTCGGCTCAAAGCGACGGGTTCCATGTGCCGATATAATCGCATCGGATATCGGTGTATTGGGAAGCTGATGTCCAATGATATCCGATTGGGCGTACACTGTAGGGGTATTCGACAGGCACAAGAACAACCGGATGGTTCCATGCCGGGAACGACTGCGTGATATGAAAGATATCAGTGCGATCATTCTGACCTACAACGAGCAGGTGCATCTGGAGCGGTGCATTCGTTCATTGAAGCCGGTGGCGAAGAACATTTTCGTCATCGACAGTCATTCGACCGATGAAACCCGGCGGATCGCCGCGTCGTTGGGCGCGGTGGTGCTGGAACACGATTGGGTGAATTATGCGACGCAATTGAACTGGGCGTTGGACCACTGCGACATCGGCACGGAGTGGGTGCTTCGCATTGACGCCGATGAATATCTGACCGATGAACTGGCGGCGGAGATTGAAAACCGATTGGACGAACTGCCGGCCGAGGTGGCGGGCGTCGCGCTTCGCCGCCGGGTGATCTTCATGGAACGCTGGATGCATTACGGCACGATGTATCCGACCATGCTGCTGCGTTTGTGGCGGCGCGGCAGGGGCCGGTGCGAACAGCGATGGATGGACGAACACATCCGGCTGACCGACGGACAAATCGTGAGTTTCCGCGGCGACCTCGTGGACGAAAACCTTCAGAACCTCACCTGGTGGATCAACAAGCACAACGGCTACGCCACGCGCGAAGCCATCGACCTGCTCACGCAGCGGCATCTGGCCAAGGATGACCCGGCGCGGACGCATGAGCGATTCAACACCACCAACCGACAAGCCGGTCGCCAGCGCTGGTTGAAGAGCAACATTTATTACGGGCTGCCGATCTTCTGCCGCGCCTGGTTCTATTTTCTCTATCGCTATGTTCTGCGGGTGGGTTTTCTGGACGGCTACCCCGGTATGGTTTTTCATCTGATGCAGGGCCTGTGGTATCGCTCGCTGGTCGATGCGAAGATCAGCGAAATCGAACGGGTCATGCGCCGCGATCATCTGGACCTGCGAGAGGCGATCCGGCGCACGTGGTCGATCACCTTGTGACCCGCTCGCCCCGCCGCATCAGTCGCCACGACAACAACAACGCCAGTAACAGCAGCGCCCAACACTGGTGCGGCAGAATCACCGTGCGCCACATCGCTCCGCCCGTCAGCCATTGCGGCAGACGCCCCGCCTGTTGCATCACCGCCAGCGCCACCGCGCCGGGAATCAAAAACGGCACCATCACCAGCCACACCGCCGCCGTCCATCGTCGAGATGCGACAGCGGCTCTGCCGCTCAAACCCGAAACTCCCTCTCCCCGAACCATCCCCGCCATGACGGCGATCACCACCGCCAGCAGAGCGGCATCGTAGAACAGGTGATACACGGCGATCAGCGACACCGCGGCCATCAGCGCCAGCGCCAGCCGTTCGCGCACATCGCCGCTTCTCACTCCCCACGAACGCCACACGCCCAGGGCGAACAGCGCCGCCGAGAGCAGCGTGCATAACACCATCGTCGCGGTTCGGTGGTGCAGCAGTTGATACGCGGCATAGTGGAGGTTGACCATTTTGTAGGGGGCGTCGCCGTGTTCGGTGAAATCGGCGAACCCGCCGCGTTGCAGGCCGTGCAGCGCCGATTGCCAGTGCGACCACCAGGGAATGTGCGATATCATCAGCGGCCATATGCCGATGATGAACAGCACCATCGACAGCCCCGCCGCGACGCCGGCCAATCGCCACCGCCCTCGCATCAGGTAGTACGCCACGAACAACCCGGCCAACTGCGGCTTGGTCGCCATCGCCAGGCCCAGCAGCAATCCGGCGGCGACATCGCGTTCACGCCATGCCAGCAGCAGACCGGCCATGACCAGCGCCACGACGATGATGCCCGGCTGACCCATCGTGATCGCGGTGTGAAACGGCGAGAACGCCAGCAGACCGGCGGTCAACAGCAGTTGTCCGGTCGATCCCCGACGCAGGCCGCTGATGGCGGTGGCGCAGAACAGAATCGCGCCCATCGCCAGCAGGTTGACCCCCAGCCACAACCATTGGGCGGCGGGCCAGGAGGGCAAGCTGAACGGCGAGAAGAGTACCAGGGCGCTGGGGGGATAGAGCGAAGGCAGATCGACCATGCCGGGCGTGTAGTCGGCCGGCACGCCGCTGGCCATCCACACACGCTGCACGGCGGGCAGATCGTAGGGATCGGCTCCCTGACCCCAGGCGCGGGCGGCGCTGTAGATTTCCATGTAGTCCCCCATGCCGGATGAAGCGCGCCATGGGCCGCGATACAGAAAATAGATCGCGGCCAGAACCAGAATCCCCATCACCCACATCGCGGGCAGGCCGGGGCGCGATGAATCGGATGAATGGAGCGCTTCGCTGCGCATCGTCGGATATTCCTTCGCCGGCATCAGATCGGCAAGCCCCGCTCGCGCCTGCGGATTTCCCACACTTTGACGGTGATGAGATATTCGTAAAACGACACCAGCAGACAGTAGGTCAGCCCCGCGCGACCGTCGAGAAAACCGAGTCTGAAAAGATACATGTAAACAAACCGCAACACGCTCCGGCACGGCAGCCGAAACGACAATTGCTTCAAAGCCCGGCGGTGTATGACGCCATCGGAAAAGGGGAGCAATCCCTTCCAGTTCATATGCCCGCCCCGCAGGTCGGCCAGCGTTTCCTGCGCTTCGTCCCACGAATAGCGATTGTGTTTTTCGACCCAGGCGTTGATGCCCTTGTTGAAGCTGTAATGCAGCAGATAGGATCGCAGGCGGCCGACCTGTCCGCTGCAAAGATATTCGGGGTTGATGCGCCGGCGGAATGTGATGGTTCCCGGCTTGAAAAACCGCATAATCATCGTGGAGGTCATGCCCCCGTGACGCAGCCAACGCCCCATGAACATGTTCTTCCGGCGAACCAGGTACCCGACGCAATCGGTGTTCGGATCGGCCGCGATCTTTCGCATCTCATCGCTGAGTTCGGGCGTGGCGAATTCATCGGCGTCGGGGTTGTAAACCCAGGGATGCTTGAAGGGGATCTGTTGAAGTGAAAAGGTGCGATGATCGCGTTCGTTGTCGAACGGGCGGACCACGACGCGGGCGCCCATTTCGCGGGCGATTTCGACCGTGCGATCCGTCGAGCCGGAATCGAGCACCACGATATCATCGCTCCATGAGACGGATTCGATGCACCGCCGGAGGTTCGTTTCTTCGTTCAGAGTCAGAATCAAAACGGAAATCATGATGTCGGTTCCCTCAGCGTCCGATTCTTAATGAAACGGGCGGGGTTCCCCCCCACCACCGTCCAGGGGTGGATATCCGTGAACACCGCCGCCCGCGCTCCCACCACCGCCCCCCGGCCTATTAGAACGCCTGGAGCGACAAATGCTTCCGCACACAGCCACACATCATCCTCCACCACGATCGTTTTGCCAATCACGGGCATGGTCGTCATGGTATAGTCATGCGAAGTGCTGCACAAAAACACGCCCTGGCTGATCGTGCAGCGATCGCCGATGTTCAGCCCGTGATGGTTGTATAGAAGAACATTCCGGTCGATAAACGTGGCTTCTCCCACGCGCAGTTTCCACGGCACCTCAATGCGGACAGAGGGGTGTACCCACGAGGTCCGACCCATCTTCGCGCCGAACATCCGCAACAACCCTTTTCGCCACGCACCCAGCGAACGCGGCGTCGGACGAAAAAGCAACAGCCACACCCCACCCCAGATCACGCGTCCTACTTTCGTTCTGAAACTGTATGGGTTGGGACAATCCAGCGGACGCGATTGCATCGGGCCGCTCGTCATATGGCCTCCTCACCGCTGGTCTGCGAATCATTGATCTGACGTTTGCGAATCGGTTTGGCCGGATTGCCCGCGCAAATCATCCCCTCCGGCGTGTCCCGCGTGACCACCGCCCCCGCCCCCACCACGCATCGCGCGCCGATATGCACGCCCGGCAACACCAGCGCCCGAACCCCGATGAACGCCTCCTCTCCAATTTCGATCGTCCCCACCACCAGCGGTAATTTCGGGTCCGAAAAATCATGCGTCCCCGCGCACAGATACACCTGCTGCGCCACCGTGCATCGCGCCCGCAGCGTCACGTGCCCCAGGTTGTAAACCTCCGAGCCGGGCCCCAGACACACGTGATCCTCCAGCGTCAGATGCCACGGCATGTAAACGATCGCCGACGGCGAAACGAACGGCCGACCCGTGATCTTCGCCCCGAACAACCGCAGTAAAAAGTTCCGCCACCCTTTGAACGGCTTGAGCGTCGGACGAAACAGCAGCAGCCACGTCATCCGCCACAGCAGCAGTTTGACACGCGACCATTTCGACCAGGGCGACGAATATCGCGTCTGCTGCTCCTTGGTCTGCATGCGGGTGGTTGAAGGTTCGTTGTTCATGATTCAGTCGATCCGTCTTGGCCGCGACCGAGAAGCTTTGCGAACTCCGCCAGATACATTTCAGCGATGGCCGGATAACCGAATAATCGGCCGGTTTCGGCGGCCGCCTTCGATATTTGCCGCCGTAGATCGCTGCTTTCTATCAGACGCTCCAACGCTTGGGCCAGTTCGTCCTCCGGGGCGATGGCGCGATGATTGAAAACGATGGCGTTTTCACCATCGCGGACGAACTGGTGGAAACATTCCAGCCCGGAGACCACGGTGGGCAGCCCCAGCGCCATGGCTTCCAGCGGCGCCACGCCGAAACTCTCGCCCCGGTCGGCGATGGAGGGATAGCAGTAAATGTCCGCCTCGCGCATGGCCTGCGCCAGTTGTGACTGGTTGCCGATCGGCGGGACGAACTCCAGCGGCATCGAACCGGCCAGCGCCTCCAGCCGTTTTCGATAGACCGGCCCGCCGCCGCCCCGGTCGATGTCGATCATGCCGATGATTCGCAGCGCCATATGAGGGTATCGTTCGTGCAACCGCGCCGCCGCCTTGACCAGCAGGTGGACGCCTTTTTCCTCGGTGACACGCCCGGTGTAAAGAATGCGGATTTTCCCGTCCGTGCCGCCGATGGGCGCGTCACATTTGAAGACATCCGTATTGATCGGATTGGGGATGGTGCGCGCGATGGGCCGGCACGAGGGACACTGGGCGATGATCGCATCCGTGACCGCCTGCGAGGGAGCCGCGTACAAATCAACGCCCCGGTAAATCCGCATCTGTTTTTTGGGATACCGCGCCACATTCACAACCAACCGGCCGAGCCGCCGCCTGAGCATCGCCCCCGCCACGGGCAACCAAAATGCGTTGGTGATCGTGATGTCCGCCCGCGGCAATCGACGCGCCACCCCCACGCAATACGCCATGTCCTTCAACAACGACCAGCCGATCCAACGCGATTGGCGAAATCCGCCCCGCCGGATGATGCGAATCCCGTTCACCACCGACTCGGCGGGCAGGTCGCCGTAGGACCGGCTCAGGCATATGACCGTGTGCCCCTGGGCGGCCCATACCTTGGCCACCCCAAGCCAGCGGTACTCGATCGCGCCGCACGGTGCCGGAGGCACGGAGAAAAACGGACCGGTGACAATGGTTATACGCACGGTTTGCTCCACTCGCTGCCATTGCCTATCATCACCATTTTCAGCAAATGGTCCAGCGGCTATTGTTCAATGTTCTTCAGAATAGAATACATGACAGCATCCATTTTTGCTCGACCCTCATGAGGAAACATCTGCGCGTCGATTTTTTCCCCACTCGTCGATGACGCGATTTCTTGTCTTTTCTTCCTCCGATTGTAATAGAGGATATTTTTTTACCGAAACATATGAGGAACTTCCATGACGATATTTAATCGGACGATCGCGGCCGTTCAGCGATTTCTGAAAAAACGGAATTTTGTGATTAGTCGTTTGCCGATTCCGCCGCGTCAACCTTTAAATATCATACCTCTTCTCGTGGAGCGGATTGAGGTGAACGAGGACGATTTTTGTGTGGTGCAAATAGGCGCAAACGATGGTTGCCACTCCGATCCGATCTATCCCCTGTTGCGAACTCATCGTTGGCGGGCCATCCTGGTGGAACCCCAACCGGATATGTTTGAGCGATTGTGCCGTCTTCATGCAGATCGGCCCAACACCCATCTTGAGAATTGCGCCATCGCATCCACGGATGGCTCCATGACTTTGTATCGTTTCAAGGCCGACCCGCGGGTGCCGCCGCATCTTCACGGCATGGCGAGCTTTGATCGGCAAATGCTGATGCGGCAAGTCAAACACCACCCCGGAATTCAACAATTTATCGTTCCGATCAACGTACCGACACAAACCGTTTTCACCCTCCTGACAAAACATCACATTGACAATATTCATCTGTTGCAGGTTGACGTGGAGGGATTTGACTTCCAGATATTGCGCATGACCTTTGAATCGGGTGTCTTTCCCTGCATCATCCAATTTGAAAGTTGGCACCTTCAACCAGCCGAAAAGGAAGATTGCGCGGAACTGCTCACCCGGCACAATTATCATTTCGTCACCGTCGGGCGGGACACCGTCGCTGCGTTGAAATCCGTATTACCTCAATAGCCGCCGGTTCGGCATATCGGAGAATCGTCTTGTTTCGACACCGTTTGCCGGCGCTGCTTGGTCTGTGCATCCTGCTCCTGCTGGGGCTGCGGTTGAGCTATGAGATCGCTTTCGACAGGTTTCATGTCCACCGCCGGGCCGTGACGCCCTGGACTGAAATCTATCAGGGCGTCAGCTATCTCAGCAAGCGGTTGCCGGATGATCCCGAAGGTCGCGGCATGATGCACCTGATCCGCGTCGATCTGAACGTGCCTGGCACCGGGGTCTATGTTCGTCCCTATTTCCAGACGGAGGCCGATCCCCAGGCCGGTTTTTACCATCTGGAATATCCCTGGCAGTTCGCGAAGCGGGAACATCTGGCGGTGACGGTCAACGGCACCTATTTCTCGCCGCTTCAGCCGGCGTTTGCGTTGCCCGGCCCCTTGCGAAAGCTGTGTTTTTACGGAGGCCTGGCCAGCCAGTCCGGCCCCCTGGTGATCGATCATCATGTGGTCGGTGACAAGGGGCACGGCGTGTTCATCTGGCTGGACGATGATCTGACGCCCCATATGCGGAATCACAGTTGGCGGCAAAATCTCAAAGACCTGGAAATCGGCAGGTTCGCCTTCACCAACTGGTATCCCATGGTGCAGGACGGGCAACTCGGCACCGGGGCCGTGCCGGTTAAAATCAGTCAGCTTCACGCCCGCACCGCGCTGGGCATTGATACCGACAAGCGGCTGCTCTACCTGGCCGGTTTTGAACGCGCGTCCTATCTGATGGTCGCCCGACAGTTGATGCTGGAAGGCGTGCGCGACGCCATCACTTTTGACGGCGGCGGCTCGTCCTGTCTGACCATCGGCGAGGAGGCGCGCCACATTCAGCCGGGTACCGTTCTCGGCGGTTTGCGCCCCGTGGGAACGATGGTGGGAATCCGCGCCAACCCGTTGCCGTGAAACCCGGGGGAAAGTCGGAAGTGGGAAGTGGGGGAAAGTGGGAAGTCGGAAGTCGGAAGTAAGGCAACGTCACAACATCGTGGGTAGTTCACTTCCCACTTCCGCCTTCCGACTTCCTACTTTCTTTCGCCTTCCGCCTCACTCCGTATCGCCGTCGGGGGCAACGTCGTCGTCGTCATCGTCCGAACTCTGATTGTTCTTATCCACGCCCAGCAGGATGTGCAACCGGCGAATCGTCAGGCCGTCCGCGCCGAGTTTGCCCTCGGCTTTCCACTTCCACAGCGCCGTCACGATCGGGCCGTCCACGTTGTCGTAACCCGATGATCGCAGCTTCTCCACGTTGTCCACGATGCCCTTGTCGCTGAAATGCACACGGAAGATCGGATCGTGCGGGATCGCGGTCAGCACCGCGACGACCGAGTAGCGCGCCCGAATCGTCTTGATCGAAACGCCCTGAATGCTGACCACCGCGCCGGGATGAATCTCCGCCGAGGCGATCTCGCTCACCGGCTCGCTCTCAAAGTCGCCTTTCGCCGCGACCGTCGGGTTGGGTTTGTCCGTCCGCTTCGGTATCGCCGCCGGTTGTTGTTGCGTCGCCTGGGAAGGTTGTTGCGGTTGCGTCGGGTTCCGCGCGTCCGTCGTCGTCGCCGTCTGTTGCTGCGCCGGCGGCACGGGCTTGGGCGTCTGCTCCGTCTTGTCCGAATCCGCCTCGCCCTTGTCAAACGTCTTGTCGATCTTGCCCGGCTCGGTCGTCGGATGGCTCGACGACCGATCCTGTCCGGGTAATGTCGGCCGATCACTGTCCAACGCCAGTATGTCCAGCGATTGCGGCGACAACCGCCCCGGTTTCACCTCCGGCTTCTGCGAATCGGTCGGCTTCTCATTTTGCGGCTGCGTCACTTCGACCGGCTTGGCCGCGGCCAACATCGGCGGGGTCATCGGCTGGTCCGGACTGGGTCGTACCGCCTGCGCCGGCGGGGTCGGCGCGGGGCGAATCGGGTCGGTCGTGTTCGGTCGCGCCACCGCCGGCGGCGTCGGATCGACCGGCGTGCGCTGCGCCGCGCGGTCCGGGTCCACGTCCTTCTGTATCGCCGGTTGCTCCACCCGCGATTGACGCGCCAGCAATTTCTCCGCATCGTCCCACGTCACCAGCCGCATCACCGATGCCGTCGATGGGTCCAATTGACCGACCCTCATCCGGTCGCGCTTCGCCCGCTGTCGCCTGGCCTGTTCCTCGTCCTTCGGTTCCTGTTCGTCCGGCGACTTGCTCTTGTCGATTTTCAATCGCAGCGCATCGCCCGACGACGAGCCGATCATCCATCCGCGCATCGGCCGCGCCGCCGTCAGGTGAACCAACACCGCCAGCACCAGCGCGATCAGCAAAGGCCAGTTGTTCTGACGTTCGGACATAACTTACTTCTCCGCCGGAACAGCCGGCGGCAAAGGCGGCTTCACGGCCAGGTTGAACTCGGCGAATCCGCTGCGCCGCAGCAAATCCGTCAGCGAGATCAACTGCATCACGCGATCCACATTCGACGGCGCGTCCTCCACCGCCACCAGCACCTTCTTCTTCCCGTGATCCGTCATCCCCCCCAGCTTGTCGTTCAGCTCTTTCATGCTGATCGGCTTCTCATTCAGATACAACGCGCCGCGACGGTCCAGCGTGATGCCGATGACATCCGCCTTCTCCGACTTCGCCCCGGTCGTGACCGTCGGCAGACTCACCGGCAGAATGTTCGTCTTCGACAGCAACAACTGGCTGTAAATGAAAAACGTCAGCAGCAGAAAAATGACATCCAGCAGCGGCGTCATCTCCAGCCGCGCCTCATTGGTCGATCTGCGGAATATGTTGGACATAGCCCTATATTCTACCGCGCTTGAATGAGGCAAGCGTCGGATGGGGGATAAGGGTGCGGGGGATAGGGGTGCATGACGGCTGGCGCACCTGTTCGATGGCGGTTCCGTCAATCACAACATTTCCACACAAGCAACGCTCGCGGAAGTCCGAAAAGGAAGACAACATTTAAATTAAAAGTTGATTCATTCTCCTTCGTGTCCGTCGTGTCCTCCGTGTTTGTTTTCCAGGGAAAAACAGACGAGACATGAACGAATTCAAACCCCCGCGTGGCGCGTCATGCACCCGGGGGATAGGGGGATAGCAGGGCAAACGCAAGTAGGTGGTTTAACGGGCGATAGTTTGCGGTTGGCCAAGAAGATGAAGTCATCGTCTTTGCTGACGACAATGCGTTCATCTCGTTCGGCACACGACCAGATGGCCGCGTCGTTCGCTTCATCCAGCTCCAGTTCGAGGACATGCAGACAATCGTGGCCGCGATGCCGCAGGTGTTCGGCCAGTTGCAGCGGCAGTTGATTGTCGATCAGAAATTTCATGCGGTTCTGAGGACGATGTGATCGGTTTGTTGCGCGGCATAAGCAATGGAGGCGAGGATGTCGTCACGGTCGAGAAAGGCGTAATCGCGCAGGATTTCATCGAAGGAAGCGCCGGCGCTGAGCAGATCAAGGATGTCGGTGACACGGATACGCTTGCCGCGGATGCACGGTTTGCCGCCGCACTTGCCGGGTTCAATGGTGATTCGGGATAGCAGGTCGCTGCTCATGCGGACATTATAGCGGGAGAATCACGCCGCCGGGCGGGAACGGGGTTGTCCAAACATCGTCATCAATCCAGTCGGAACGCGACGATGTAAGCGGTCAGTTTGTCGCCGGGGGCTTGTCCGGGGGCGGGGGTTTGTTCCATCGCGTGGATCATCACGCGGACTTGTCCGAGTCGGGTCTGCTGACTGTATTGCAGGGTGGTGGAACTCGAACCATCCTGATCGGGGCCGACATCATCAATGGCCATCTGGATGTGTGTCGCGGCGGGGTTGGCTTCGGTGGCATCGCGTTGTGCCGTGACGGAAAACTTTGCGGAGATCGTGGGCCGCGCTATCACTCCTTGCGCGTTCGGCGTTTTCGCGGACACCGCGAGCGTACCGTTGCTCTGGGCCTTGCCCATGTTCAACATACGCTGGTCGATCAGCGTGAACACCCGGCATTCGCCGGCCTGTTTGAGGGAGGCGAAAACGTCCAGCGGGATTTTCGCGCCGCCGGCCAGTTGCTCAGCGTCCAGCAGGCTCAACTTGTCGGGGGTGAGTTCCAGTTTGTAAACCACGGCCCGCAGACGCATGTCCGTTGTGCGGGGCGTTACATTCGGCGGCACACTCGGCCCTGCCGGTTCATTTTTGGCTGTTTGCCCGAAACTCATCAGTGCCGCGATGACCACCACGATAACCATTGCGAGATTCCACTTTGACATGCCCGCCCCTTTCGGAAAAAAGTAGATGCGACCGCAGGAAGCAGCGGCCATTGTCCATCATGGAGCGCGGGAACGCCAGAGGAATTTTGTTTATGTGAATTTTGTTTATGGCGGGACTGGTTTTCAGATTGCACATCGAACATCGCGGATCGCGCATTGCCTTCACGCGGCGGGGCGGTGGTCGAAGGCGACGGCGAGGTGGTAGCCATTATGGCCGTGATCGCAGCGGACGATGTGTCCGAGCAGATCGACGCCTCGTTGTGCGCCGCGTGGGGGGAAGAAGATGGCGACCGGTTCGTTGGGTTCGAGGGGCAGGTCGCAGTGTGCGGACAGCCCGCCGTCGGACAGGTCGTTGAGTTGGACGCAGCAGATGGGCTGTCGATAGCAGTCGAGTGTGTGGGCGCGGCGCATCATGGTGACGCGGCCGGACATGATGTAGCGACGTGAGCCGCGACGTTCAAAGGGATAAGAACCCGGGGCGTCGCTCGCCCCCGGAAAAGACTCGCTCTGCCCCGGCTTGAAACTTCCGGGGCCTGGGGTTTTACTTCCGGGGGTGGCGGGGTCACTTAAGTGACCCCGCCGGGGATCGCAGTGGACAAGTGACGTTTGCATCGCCATCATGCTCCGAAAAGGAATGATGAACCTTGTGAACATCGACGGAATAACCGTTACGGTTTACCCGGCTTACCCATCGGGAATAAAAAATTGCATACCCCCGGAAGTAAAAAATTGACGCGGAACAACCTAACGGCGCGGCCCGGAACGGTTTATCTGGTGGGGGCCGGGCCGGGCGATCCGAAACTGCTGACCATCGCGGGACTTGAAGCGTTGCGTCGGGCGGAGGTGCTGGTGTTCGATGCGCTGGCCAACCCGGTGTTACTGGACCTGGCGCCCCCGCGAGCGTTGCGGATTGACGCGGGCAAACGGGCGAAGCAGCACACGCTGACGCAGGATCAGACGCAGCAACTGCTGGCCGAGCATGCGCTGGCGGGGCGGACGGTGGTGCGATTGAAAGGGGGCGATCCCTATGTGTTCGGGCGCGGTTCGGAAGAGGCGATTTATCTGCACGAGCGCGGCGTGCCGGTGGTGGTGATACCGGGCATCACCGCGGCCATCGCCGCGCCGGCATATGCGGGCATCCCCGTGACGCATCGACAGATCGCCACCACCTGCACGCTGGTGACCGGACATGAAGACCCGACCAAGGACGAGGGACAGGTGGAGTTCGGCCCGCTGGCGCAACTGGCCAAGCGCGGAGGAACGTTGTGCTTTTACATGGGCATGAGCCGGCTGAATGCGATCGCGGCGGGATTGATGGGCGAGGGATTGTCGGGTGACACGCCGGCCGCGGTGATTCAGTGGGGCACACGGGACAAGCAGCGTTGCGTTCGCGGATCGCTGTCGCGGTTGCATGACAAGGCGACGGCGGGGGGACTGGGCGCGCCGGCGATCATCATCGTGGGACAGGTGGCGGGGATCGACGACGCGGCGTTGAACTGGTTCATGCGGAGGCCGCTGTTCGGGCGGACGATTGTGGTGACGCGCACGCGGCAACAAGCATCGGAATTGCGGGAGCGGTTGGAAGCATTGGGCGCGCACGTGATCGAAACGCCCACCATCGCGTTGGAACAGCCGACGTCCGAACAGTGGGCCGGTGTGCTGGACGCGGTGCGAAACGTGCGCGATTATGCGTGGCTGATACTGACTTCGATCAACGGCGTGGAGGGATTGCGGCGGGCGCTGGCGGAATTGAAAGTCGATGCGCGTGCGCTGGCGGGTGTGAAGATCGCGGCGATCGGCGAGGCGACGGCGGCGGCGATGCGGGAACAACTGGGCATCAAGGCGGACTTGGTGCCGACGGCGTTCGTGGCTGAATCGCTGGCGGGGGAATTGCTCGCGCAGCATGATTTGAAGGGCCAACGGGTGTTGATGCTGCGCGCGGACATCGCCAGGCCGGCGCTGGTGGAGTTGCTGACGAAGGCGGGGGCGATGGTCGAAGATCGCACGATTTACCGCACGGTGGTCCCGCCCCCGGAAGGTGTGAGCGATGAATTGATGGAGGCGATGACGAACAGGCGTGTCGATTGGATCACATTCACGAGCAGTTCCACGGCGAAAAACCTGGTGGAAATGCTGGGCCCCCGGAAGAATTGGTTGACCGGCGTCAAGACGGCGAGCATCGGGCCGATCACCTCGGCGACGCTGCGCGAGTTGGGGCTGGACGTGACGATGGAGGCGGAGCGGCACGACATGGATGGACTGGTGGCGGGTTTGTTGAAAGCGGTGGAAGGCGGGGGCAATTAATTACCCCCGCCGGATTGACGGAAGGATATTGCGTCCCTACTGTTTGGTTGGGTCACGGATAACAAGCAAGCACCAAGGAGATCATGGAACATGACACATCAACTGCCGCCTCTGACTTATGGGTTTGACGCGTTGGAACCGCACATTGACGCCAAGACGATGGAGATTCATCACGACAAGCATCACGCGGCTTACGTGAACAATCTGAACAAGGCGCTGGAATCGCACCCGAACCTGGCGGGCAAGCCGATCGAGGCATTACTGCGTGAAATCAACAGCGTGCCGGAGGACATTCGCACGGCGGTGCGCAACAACGGCGGGGGTCACGCGAATCACTCGCTGTTCTGGACATTGCTGTCGGCCAAGGGCGGGGCCGCTTCCGGGGGGAAACCCAGCGGCGAACTGGCGGGCGCGATCGACAAGGCGTTCGGATCGTTCGATGCGTTCAAGGAGAAGTTCGCGGGCGCGGCGACGACGCGATTCGGTTCGGGCTGGGCGTGGCTGGTGGTCGGATCGAACGGGCAGTTGCAGGTGTATTCAACGGCCAATCAGGACTCGCCCTACATGGAAGGGCACACGCCGGTGCTGGGACTGGACGTGTGGGAACATGCGTATTACCTGAAATATCAGAATCGCCGACCGGACTACATCGCGGCGTTCTGGAACATCGTCAACTGGGAACAGGCGGGGAAAAACTACGCGGCGGCGAAGAAGTAAATCATTTTGTCAACGTGATTTGAGATCATTGACGCCCGCGCGATTGTCGCGGGCGTTTTTTCATAAAGCGGGAAGAAAATCGGCGAATTTTCTTGCGTCGCGGCTTGGCGGGGGATATATTTGGACTACGTCATCCGATTATCGGATGTTGAAGATGTCCGTGGATGACCGGGCCATGTCTTGCCGGTCGCGGTATTGAGGCGATTGGGGCCGTGGATTAACGGGCGACCGGGCGTTGGGGAAACATCACAAGAGAGCGAGAGCGGCGGGCCGCGCCGGATTCAGGCCGGAGCGTGGGCGACGTCGTCGATCTGACCGCCTTCGATGTCGGCAATCCGTACTTGGAAACCAATTACACCAGCGGGGCGTGGATCAGCATGGCCGTGAAGGAAAGCCCGGAACCCGGCACGATCACGCTGGTGGCGATCGGCGGCCTGGTGCTGCTGCGGCGTCGGCGCGCGGCGTGAATTGGACAGCCGTTTGTGAATGACCCGGACACAAGCCCATGCCGACGGCATGGGCTTTTTTTGCAAAAGAGGGCACGCCGGGATACATGGAGCAAGCGAAAGCGAGAGTCGTTTCAGGGGGTTGGGGCGTTTCCTCCGTGGGGGGCGGAGGAAGGCGTTGAGGTAAACGCGCCTTGGCGTTTTGGGGGGGCGAGAGATGCCGGGGAGGAGCTTGCGTCCATGCCTTGGTCGGGATATTTTGCGGGGCATGTCTCCATTGCTTCATCCGGTGGTGATCGCTCATCATTTGATCTGGGTGCTTTACGGGCACTGGCTGCCTAATGATCCGCGCGGGTCGGGTCGTGCGGGGTTTATTCGCCCGAGTTGTGCGAGTTGGGGGAGTCGCATTTCGGAAGAAAGCCCCGTCACGAACAACCTTCACGGGAGCAGTTGCGTGCGTTCTATGAACTGGCGACACCGCGGTTGAAGTATCCCGTGTTCTGGATGAACCCCCGGAATGAGGCATTGAGGCAAGCTGTATCGGAGCAGATCGCGCGGACCTGCGCGGCGCGGCGTTATACGGTGTGGGGTTGTGCGATTCTTCGCAATCACATTCATCTGCTCGTGCGCCGTCATCGTGATGATTCGCAGGCGATGTGGTGGAACATCGCATCGGAGACGGCGCGCGTGATTCGACAAGTCGAATCATTGCGGGTGGATCATCCCGTTTGGGGGCAGCGGCCGTACTGGATATTCAAGGATTCGCCGGACCAAGTGCGCGATTGTGTAACGTACATCGAAGGCAACCCGCGAAAGGAGGGATTGCCCGATCAGGCGCATCCGTTTGTGCGGGCATATGACGGTTGGCCACATGCAAATCGAAGGCGTTGAGGTAAACGCGCCTTGGCGTTTTTGGGGGGGGGCGAGAGATGCCGGGGAGGAGCTTGCGTCCATGCCTTTTCGCCCCCCGGAAACGCCCCCCGGAAACGCCCCCCGGAAACGCCCCCCGGAAACGCCCCCCGGCGGGCGCGGGCGGTTTCG
>JBAYVY010000012.1:0-21952 GCA_041674345.1 Phycisphaeraceae bacterium
CCGATGAACAGGCCGATGGCGGCGAAGATGGCGGTGAGGACGACCAGTCCGCCGGCGTAAGCGTTGAGGTTTTTGGACATGGCGACGACGAGGGCGGCGACAACGCCGGACATGCCGGTGACGACGACGATGAAGACGAGGATCATGGCGACGATGGCACCTGCGAGCAGTCCGCCGGTCCATCCGCTGCCGACCGGATCGGGTGATTCGGCGGGTGTCATGGCGACGGGGGATTCAGCGCCGGAGCCGGTGTCTGGCGCTTCGGTGAAAGCGCTGGGCGCGGATTCGACGCCGCCGGCGGCATCGAAGATGCCCTCAAAGCCGGAGCCGCCTTCGACCTTGGCGTCGGAGCCGCCGGCCGCGGCCCCTGCGGGATAGATTTCTTCGAGCAGTTCGGCACCGAGCGAGGTGTCGTCGCTTTCACGGGTCAGATCGAGCAGGCCGGAGCCGGAGCCGACCGATTCGAGCGCCAGGTCGTCATCGTGTCCCATCGCGGTGCTGGAGACGACGGTTTGCGCGGCGGGGTCGGCGACTTCGATTTCGTCGGCGTCGAAGACGCTGACGCCGGTCGCGCCCTTGGTGTCGGCCTTGCTCCTGGGGCTGTGATCGGCTTCGGTTTCGGAGGCCAGGTCGAGCGAGTCGGAATCACCCCCGGAAGCGCCCCCTGCCCCCTTGCCGGCCAGTTTATCGACCTGATCGACTTTGAACATCACCTTGTCGCGGTCTCGGAACTGTTGCAACTTGCCTTGTTCAGCCAGACGTTTGACCTGATCGGCGCTGACGCCGAGCTTGCCCGCCGCTTCTTCAATGCTGTAAAACATCTTGGCCATTTGCGCGCTCCTGTTCCGAGAAAAGAACTTTTCCGGTGACGTGGGTGTGGCACGTCAAACCTGAACATTATACGCTAACCGGATTGAGCGAACCTCGCAAGGGAACCCGATGCCCCCGACCGCCATCCAACCCGGCCTGATCGAACCGCTGGCCCTCCACCCGCTGAAATTGCCCGGCGAGCTGGCGGGCTTGCGCCTGCTGCACATCACCGACCTGCATATCCGCAAGCCCAACAAGCGTCTCCAGCGCCTGCTGGACGAACTGGCGTCCGATTCGTTTGCCGGTTGCGACCTGCTGCTGCTGACCGGGGACATCATGCACGGCGAAGGTCACGAATCGGCGGCGCTGACGTATCTGGCGCGTCTGATCGACGCGGTTCGACCCCGGCACGGCGCTTACGGATGCTTCGGCAATCACGACGGTGCCGCGTTCCAGCAACAGGCCCGCGATCTGCCGATCACCTGGTTGACGGACAGCGCTTGTCGTCTGCGCGATTTGCCGGTGAATCTGCTGGGGCTGCGCTGTTCGCGCACCAACCTCAACGGCGATCTGGTCGCCACGCTGCTGGATGAAGCGTTCGACCCGGCCGGTGAATCGTCGCGATTTCGCATTTTGCTGTCGCATCTGCCGACCTGGCTGACCCCCGCGTCGCAGGCGGGCATCGACCTGCTGTTCGCCGGTCACACCCACGGAGGCCAGTGCCGCCTGCCCGGTCGTCGTACGCTCTACAATTCCTGCAACGACTGGCCGCTGAATCTATCCACCGGCGTGGTGCAACAGGGCCGGACGCTGGCCGTCATCAGCCGGGGCCTGGGCGAAAGCAACTGGGAAGGGTTGCGGTTTTTGTGCAAGCCGCACGCGCCGCTGGTCACGCTTGAACCAAGTGACCCCAACCCCACTGAACCACCCGCCGTTCCCCCGCGCCTGCCGACGATGATCGTCCCGTGGTGAGGGCGCTGCATTCGTGTTTCGGCCTTTGGCGCAATGTCAGCATGGTCCCGGCGGGAAAAACCAGTTACCATATGGCACGATCCGACTTGTAAGAAGCGGGAAAATTGCGGTGTCCGGGCCGCGAATACCGATTGAGAAAGAACATGCTGGAATCTTTGCACATCAAAAACTTTCGCTCCTGCGAGGACGTCCAGATTCAAATGGGTGAGCCGGTGGTTGCCCTTGTCGGCAAAAACGGTGTCGGGAAAACCAACCTGTTGCACGCGCTCCAGTTGGTCGCGGATTTGTGCGCCGGCGATCCCGAATCAATGTTCGGGTTTGTCCCACGAGATCGTTCATCTCCGACCGAATTCAGTCTGATCTTTTCGCTTGATGGAGTGAAGTATGAGTACGCGGCCAGGCGTACCAGTCCGCCTGCGACGAAGGATTTGTTCGAGGAAGTTTTGACGCGGGACGGACAGCTTCTGTTTGAGCGAAACGGCGAATCTCTCAATGCAGGAATGCTACTTCCACCCGGTGGGCTTCAAATCGGACTTCGGGCCGCGAGTCTTCCAAGTCTGTTGCAAATACTTCCGCAGACCGGGCGTGCGACTGCCGCCCTGCGCCCTGTGTCGGAATACCTCCGGGCAATTCGCTATTACCCGTTGCTTCAGGGATTCCAGGAACATGTATCTGAGCGTTCCCCTGTTATCGAATCGCAATTGTATGAGACATGGAAGGCACAACTCACGCAGGGCATACCCCCTCGATCCGTACAATTGCGACTGCTCCACATGTGGCTTGAGGACAAGCCAAGATTTGGGGAACTTACCGCCCTGCTTGGTGAGGACGGGCTTGGACTGATAGCGGAGATGCGGATCGAAGAAATTGCGCTTCGACGCCCTGATAAGGATGAAAATGCTTCGGGACAGGCATACTCCATCTCGTTTATGCCCGGTACCGGCTTGGCGGGTGCAGGACGATGGTTCAGGTCCAGCGGACTTTCCGCCGGTACCTGGCGGATACTGCAACTGCTTACCTATTTGGTGTTTGACCGGACATCGTGCATGCTTCTGGAACAGCCGGAAGACTGCATCCATCCGGGTCTGCTGGCGAAAGTGATCGACATTCTGCGAACATATGCGGGACGAACGCAACTCATCTGCACCACACACTCGCCGCGCGTGATGAATCTGGTCGGCGGGAAGGGCATCCGATTCGTCACGGCGAACGATGGGCAGACTCGGGTGAAGTCCCTCACCCCCGCTCAACTTGCCGCGGCCGCCACCTATCTTGCCGATGAAGGAACGCTTTCCGAATTTCTTGACACACTTTGAGGGATGCCGGATGTACGCCATTCTTGCGGAGGACGATTCCGACGCCGAGGTGCTGACCGCGATTGTCAGGCGTCACTTCCAAAACGATCGCCTGACGATCAAGAAGAAGGGCTACGATGGTTGCGGCGGTTTGTGTGCCAAAGGGGCGCGCGACATCAAAACATGGGCTGCCGCGGGAATCCATCGGTTCATTGTCTGCCACGATGCCGACGCTCATCCTCCGGCTGAAATACGGCGGAAAGTATTTGACAAGGTTGTCAATCGCTCCGGCCAGAAAGATTGTTGCTGCATCACCGTGCCGGTGGAAGAAATAGAAGCATGGTTGATCGCGGATGAAACCGCCATTAATCACGTCATCCCGTCGTTCAAATTCGCGGGACACCGCCAACCAGAGACGATCCCAAATCCCAAAGAATGGCTTGTTGCCGAGTCCATAGCCCGCAACGGCAAGCCGCGGTATTCCCCCAAAACATTCAACGAAAAAGTCGCAACGCATCTTCGTCTGGATGTGGTGGCAAAGAAGTGCCCTTCTTTTCAGACATTCATTGAATGCCTCAATCAATGGGCGGCGTAATCACGGCCCATCCCCGCCCTTGCCCTGCTCCGTCTTCTCCTCACCGAACGGGCCGGTCGCCAGCGTCAGTTCCATTTCCTTCGCCGGTTCCTCGCCGCGGCGCATCGTCAGCTTCACCTTGTCGCCCGCCATGTACCGACTCAGCACGCGCATCAAATCATTCGGCGAGTTCACCGCTTTTCCCTCCACCGTCATGATGCGATCGTCCGTCGCCATGCCCGCCGTCGCCGCCGGGCTGTCGGGTACCACCTGTTGCAATTTCACGCCGCCGTCCTCGCTGATCCGAGGCGAAGGCACCACGCCCATCAACCCGCGTTTCAACGTCTCGCCTTTTTTCATCCGATCCATGATGTGTTCGATTTCCGTCAGCGTCACCGCGAAGCCGATCCCCGAGTCATACCACGCGCTGCCCGCCCCCGCCTGTTGCGTCCGCGGGTTCAGCGGCGTACACAAACCGATCACCCGTCCCTCGATATCCACCAGCGGCCCGCCGTAGTTCGCCGGGCTGATGTTCGCGTCCGTCTGCACCGCGCGCCCGCCGATGCGATGCAGCGCGCTGATGATGCCCGCCGTCATCGCCGGTTCCTCCGCGCCGTATCCCACACCCACCGCGATCGCCCATTGCCCGATTCGCAAATCACCCGTCGCCGCCGGTTCCGCCACAGGTAAATCGCTTACCCCGTCGATCTTCAACAAACACACCTGCCGCGTTTCATCCCGCCCCAGCAGTTCCGCCACTTTCCGCCGGCCGTCCGCCAGCGTCACCGTGATGATCCGCGGCTTGCGGATGAAGTTGAACGTGCTGGTCAGCACATACCCGTCCGCGCTGACGATCAACCCCGTGGTCGGCCCCTCGCCGGGGTTCGACAACGCATTGATCGCGTTGGTTTTTTCCCGCTCCTTGTCCTGCCCGCCGGCCAATCCGATCCCGCCCACCGTCTCAATCGTCACCACGGCGGGCATCACCCGCGCCGCCGCCGCCCGAAACGCCGCCGACGTTTCACGCATCGCGTCATCCGCGTGGGCGAAAGAACTCACCACGGAGAACACGGAGAACACGGAGATAAAAATCCATGAAATTAAAAAGCTGGAACGTCTGTTGGAGTAGCGACCACATGCGATCATTCTTTGATCCTCCGTGTTCTCCGTGAACTCCGTGGTGAATCTCCTCTTCATCGTTTTTCCTCCGTCGTCACCGTCACCTCCATCACTTCCTTCCCGCGTTTGATCGTCAGCACGATCTTCCGTCCCGCCGTCAGTTTCGCCGCCTGTTCTTCATATTCCGCCACGTTTCGCACCCACTGTCCGTCCATCGCCAGCACCAGGTCGTCCTTGCGCAGTCCCGCCTTGGCCGCGGGCGAACCGGGTGTCACCGCGTCGATGTACGCCGGTCCGCGCCGACCGGCCAGCGTGAATATGCGTATGCCCAGTTCGCCCCCCGCCCCCGGAAGTTTTTCCGTCGCGTTCTCGTTCGTCGGCGTTGGTGTCTGTGTCCGCGTCTGTGTCCGGTCATGCACGAATGCCGCCAGCCGATCCGCCGGTATCGCGTAGTTCAGCCAGGTGTTCGTCGCCCCCGCCGTCAGCGTCTTGCCGATCATGCCGACGAGGTTGCCGTCCAGGTCGATCACCGCTCCGCCGGGCGCGCCGGGGTTGGCTGTGATCGCATCAATCAGCAGCACGTCTCCCGCCACGTCGAAACTCTGCGCCCGCTTCTTCGTGTCCAGCGTGGCGCGCAACGACACCACCCCCATCGTCACGCCCAGCGGTTCCGCCCCCTCCGCCACCTTGAACGCATTGTTGATCGCCAGCACCCAGTCGCCGGGAAGGGGGGAAGATAGGGACTGAGGGACCAAGGGACTAAGGGACGAAGTGGGGGAAGAAAGGGACGGAGGGACTAAGGGACGAAGGGACGAAGTGGGGATCGGCTCCGCCTCTTTCCCTTCGTCCCTATTCTCTTTCCCTTCGTCCCTTCGTCCCTTCGTCCCTTCGTCCCTATTCTCTTTCCCTTCGTCCCTTCGTCCCTCCGTCCCTTCGTCCCTTCCTATCTCCCACCACGTCTCCGTCGCCGCTTCGATCTTCAACAACGCCAACTGCGATGTCGCGTCCCGCCTCACCACGTTCGCCGCGTGGCCGCTTCCGTCCGCCAGCACCACCCGGATCCGTTCCCCGTCCAGGTACACCCCCTGGGCCGTCAAAATCAAACCGTTCGGCGAAACGATCAGCCCCGTCGCATACCCGTGCTCCCGCCCGATCCCCGCTCCGAAAATCTTCACGCACTTCCGCTGCGCCTCGTCAATCACCGATGACAACCGATCCGCCGGGGCGGAGGACCGCCCGGCTCGCTCACCATCCTCGCCCCCGGTAATGATCCGCGGCCCGCGCAGATCATCGCTCAACACCACGAACTTCTCCGCCCCGTCCTCCGTGATCCGCATCGACAATCCCACGCCCCCGGAACCACCCCCATCCACCGGCACGCTCCCCAGCAACAACGCATCACTGATCTTCGCGTCCTTCCATGCCGCGCATCGACCGGCCAGCATCTTCGCCAGTTCACGATTCAACGTCATGTCGCTGATCGCGCCCGGCAGGTTCGCCGGTATCTCAAAATCAACCGGTATCAACTCTCCCTGCCGCGGCGGGCCGTCCATCGGTAAACGCATCCGAACCCGCGGCTGCTCGCCCTGTCCGATCGGCAACGGGTTCAACGGTGTCACCGCTCTGAATCGCTCCCCGTCATGTTCCCACACCACCTCCACCGGCCAGCCCGCCGGCAACGTCGTCAACTCCCGCGTCAACTGATTCGCACGTTCCACCTCATGCCCGTTGAATCGCACCAGCCGATCCCCCAATCGCAAACCCATCGGCACCAGCACGCATCGGTCCAGGTCGATCGCCGTCGCGATCACCCGCCCCCCGCGCTCCTCGAACGTCGCGTCCAGCGTCGCGTGCTGCGCCACTTTCGTCGCCAGCAACTCCCCCAGAAAATAGCGAATCTGATTCACGCTGATCGCATATCCCAATCCCACGTTCACCCGCCCCCGCTCCTCGAAACTCCCGCGCCCGTTGATCCCGATCACCCGCCCCTGCCGATCAAACAGCGGCCCCCCCGAGTTTCCGGGGTTGATCGAACTATCGACCTGTATGCAGTCCCCGTACACCAGCAAATTGCCGGGCGTTCCCTCCTGATACCGATGCACACCGCTCACAATCCCCGCGCTCACCGAAGGCGTCTGATCCTCCGCCAGCGCGAACGGATTGCCCATCGCCGTCACCGCGTCCCCCACACGCACCGCGTCGCTGTCCCCCAGTTCCGCGAACGGAAAATCGTCCCGCCCGGTCAACTGAATCAACGCCACGTCGCCCCCCACGTCCACCCCCACCAACCGCCAGCGATACATCCGCTCATCGGCCAGCCCCGCCCATCCGGTTTGCCCCGCCTCCTTCACCACGTGGAAGTTCGTCAGCGCCAGCCCCGACGGGTCGATCAACACCCCGCTGCCCCCGCCGGCCGACGGGTCTTCCCCGTAAACGCACACCACCGTGCCGTAAACCCGCTGTATCGCCCCGACCCGCGCCGACTCCGCCTGTTTCACCGCGTCCATGTCCGCCGCGAAAGTGGTGACGCTGAAAAAAACAACCGCAGAGGCGCAGAGGCACAGAGGGGAAAAGCAGAACAGCAGAACAGCAGAACAGCAGAACATGTTGTCGGGGGTCTGATGTTCTGTTGTTTTGCTTTTCTGCTTTTCTGTTTTCATGCTCTGCGTCTCCGCGCCTCTGCGGTTCATCATCGCATTTCATCTTATCAACCTCGCGTCCGCCCAGTTCGCCAGGTCGCCCACATCCAGATTCTCCCCCTCCTCCACGATCAACTCCAATCGCTTCACGCCGCTCACGTCCAGCCGAACCTCCTTCCACGCTTCCCCCGCTTTCATCCGCTGTTTCAACAGCGTCTTCCCATCCCCCTTCACCACAAACACGCAATCCCCCTCGCCGCTTCCGGGGGCGGGGGCTTTACTTCCGGGGGCGGGGGTCAGGCCGATCACTGCTGCGAACAAGCGATACTGTCCCGCGATGTCGTAACTCAATTCCGACCGCGCATGCACCCCCAATCCCCGCTCAAACCGTCTGTCCCCCATCTCAATCGGCCCGCCCATCACCGATTCATCCTTCCGCATCGGCCAACCGAACGTCACCGTCGCCGAGGTGCGTTCCTCCATCACCTTCAAGTCCGACATGAACGTCATCCGCCCGCTCCGCACGCGCACCGCCACCACTTTTTCCCACGGCAGCGCCATCTCATTCGCTCCCCGCATCAACCGCAACTTCCCCTCCCTCAACCCCGCCAGCTTCCCCCCTATCGTCGATCCATCCGCCAACTCCACGCGCACAAATCCCGTCAAATCTTCCGTTCTTAAAACTTCCGGGGGCGGGGGGGGAGCCAGTACGATTCCATACACCTTGTGCCGGTCGATCTTCCTCGACTGACCGTTCCACACAAATGTCACCTCCTTCGCATCCATCCCCGCCAACGCGCCCGGCACCACCGTCAACCCCTCCTCCCCAATCACCATCAACTGATCCTGCCTGCTCTCCGCGTCCCCCATCGCCTTCGCGAACAATCCCTCCGGCTCGGCCCGCCCGCCCGCCTTCGCGCTCAGCGGGGCCAGCAATATCCCCCTCGCCTGGTCCACCCCCATCCTCGTCCCCGCTCCCCCCAGCCAGTCGAATCCAATCGCGCCCTCGCCCATCGTCACGTTCCGCGCCACCAGCACGCTCCCGTCCGCCAGGTACAACCGCTCCGCGCTCAGCCCCGCCGATACCCGTTCCACCTTTCGTTCGATCTCCCGCACGCCCTGCAAATCCACCGCCCGATCCCGACCGGCGAGCAGTATCTCGCCGCGCTCGCTGATCGACGTGATCGTCCCCTCGATCCGATCCCCCTCCAGCGTCACCAGCGTCCGCGCGGAAGAATAATTCACCACGGAGATCACGGAGATCACGGAGAAAACCAATCCATGCCATTTCAATAAGTTCATTCTGTATGCCTCCGTGTTCTCCGTGTCCTCCGTGGTGAAATCCTCATGGCTTCTCCTCCTGCAACGCGCGATAATACTGCTCCACCAACTCCCGATACCTCTCCGGGTATCTCGCCTTGATCGCGTTCAACACCTCGTCGCGCTGCCGCTGTCTCGCCTCGCCCCATTGTTCCTCCGCCTCGCCCCGCGTCGTCCGGTGCAACGCGCCGATCGTCGATGCCCCCGCCGGGGCCGTCGATTGCGCCGCGCCGCCGGCCGGCCCGCCGGCCGCGCCTCCCGCCGATCCCCGTCCCTGACCGTTGCCTCCTCCGCCGCCCCCGCCTCCTCCGCCTCCCTGCTTCTCCTTCTCCTCCGCCTTCTTAATCAATTCGTCCAGTATCGACACCACCTTCTTCTGCTGCTCCCGCGTCGGCTGACCCGAATCCTCCAACGCCAGTTTCCGTCTCGAATAATCCATCCGTTCCCCCACGTCCGGCAACGTCCCGTCCGACATCCGCTCCAACTCGTCCATCCGATGCAATGCCCCCACCACCAACCGTTCCGGCGCTTGGGCATCCGCCTTGATGAATCCCCTGAAACTTTCCATCGCCTCCTTCCGCTTCAACAACCCCGCCTGGCACACGCCCCGCAAAAACATCGCCTGTCCCGCGTACAGCGTCTTGTCACGATCCGCGCCCACCAACTGCTCGGTCATCGGCAACGCTTCCTCGTATCGCTCATCGTTCACCAGCGCCCGCGCCAGAAAAAACTTCGCGTTCGCCGCCAGATACCCGTCCTCCGATCCCGTCATCTTCCCCAACAATGCCATCGCCCGATCGTTCTTTTCGTTGGCCAGCAGGTCCATCGCCCCGGCGAAATCGGGGTAAATCAATTGCAGTCCCTCCACGATCACCCCTTCACGCCGCCCCGGCTCGCCCGTCGCCTCCGCCAGATGCCTCGCGATCGCCGCCTTCACTTCCGCGCTGATTTCCGCCCGTTCCGTCACAAACTTTCCAAACGCCTCCACCACCTTCCCCCCGTCCGGCAACACGAAACTTTCGGGGGCCGCCGCCGCCTCGACCGGCATCGGCTTCATCTCCGGCACAACCACCGCCCCGGGTCCATCCTCCGCCCGCGCCGCCCCCGCCATCCCACACATCGTCGCCATCACCACCATCCCCATCATCACGCGATTCATCGCCGTTCCTTTCAATCCGAAATCCCTTAGGCCTCGTGCGAAAATGACTGAAAGAGATTCACCACGGAGAACACCGAGAACACTGAGGAAACATCCATAAATAATGTATTTTACTCCGTGATCTCCGTGATCTCCGTGGTGAATTCCCATCCGTTATTTTTGCACGGCTCCCTACCTCTTCTCCCCCAATCGTTCAGCCATCTGTCGCACATCCTCCTGCCGTTTGGCCAATCGCCGAACCTCCTCCGCCAACTCCGCCGGCAACCGCCGCACGTTCGGCCGGGATGCGTCGAACAACTCCGTCCGCCGGTTCACACGCACCTGCGCCGCCTTCAACAACTTCAACTCCGCGCTCTCCGGCACCAGCGGCTGCTGCTGTTGCTGCTGCTCCCCCTCCTGCTGCTGTTGTGGCTGCTGTTGCTGCTGTTCCTGCGCCTTCCGCAACGCTTCAATCAACTCCTCCAGCGTCTTCTCAATCTCCCGCTCCAATCCCTGCGTGTAAGCCCCCGTCTCCTCCCCGCCCAGAAACTTCACCGTCGTCCGCAAATCCTGATGCAACTGATCCACCACCTCCGGCAAAACCACCGTCGTCCCGTCCTCCCTGATAATATCCATCGCCTTCGCCGCCATCTCCACCAACACACCCTCCTCCGCCGCCAACTGATTTAATTGCAACCGCTCCGGCCGGGTCAACGCTCGCGCGTCCTTCCCCTCCGCCGCCTCCCTGACCGCGCGCGAAACCTCCAAATCCCCCGTGCCCCGCGTCACCGGCTTCTGCCGCGACAACATCTCCCTGAACCTCGCCTCCAAGGCCGCCAGCTTCTCCTCCTGTGTTTCCTGCCTCAGTTGCCGCAACCGCTCCTCCAACTGCTTCTGTGCGTTCTTCAACGCCTCGATCGCCTTCTGCTGATGATCCTGCGCATGGTCGCCCTGCCGCTTTTGCATTTCGCCCGACGCCTGCTTCATCTGCCGCTGCGCCTGCTGAACCTGCGGCTGACCGGGCGCGCCTTGCTGCTGCTGATCCTGCGAATCCCCCGGTTGCCCCTCTTGGCCTTGCTGCCCCGGTTGCGAGCTTCCGGGGGTTCCGGGGGTTCCGGGGGTTCCGGGGGTTCCGGGGGCGGGGGCATTACTTCCGGGGGCTTGCATTTGTTTGTCCAGGTCGCCGGTCTTATCCGCCAGTTTGTCCTGCGGGTCCGACAATTTCTCCATCGCGTCCTCCGGCAAGCGCACAATGTGATCCCGCTTCGCCTCCAGTTTTTCCAACTGCTTTTCCATTTCCTCCATCGCCTTGTCCTGTTCCTTGCCCGCCGATACGCCCTGACCATCGCCCATCCGCTGCTCCGCCTGATCCTGATGCTCCGTCGCCGCGCCCAGCGATTGCGACTTGCCTGACTGCCCCGACGGCTCGCCCGGCTTGCCGCCGGCGGGTGTTTGTTGATCCTTTTCACCCTCCGAAGGGGAACCAGCCGGCCCGGCATCAATCTGTTTGCCCAGCGCGTCGGTCTGTCTTCGCAGTTTCCCCTGTTCATCGGCCAGCTTCATCACCGCCGGCGCCCCCCGCGACTTCGCCTGTTCCGTCTGCTCCTTCAACTGTTTCTGTGCCGCGATCAGTTCGCGCAACGCCGCGATCTGCTCGTCCAGCACCGCCGCCGCCTTGTCGCGGTGCTGCGTGATGTCCGTCTGCTTCTTCAAATCCTTCTGCTCGGCGATCAGCTTTTCGATCTCCCTGCGAAACCGCTCCAACTGTTCGATCTCGCGCTGGCGCTGATCGTTCGTGCTGGTCAGCAGGTCGATCAGCTTGTCGATCTCCGCGATGAGTTTCCGCTGCTCGCCCTCGGCCTGTTCCAGTTGACCGGCATTCAACAACTCCGTCACCTTCGCCATGCGCTGCTCGATCAACGCCTGTTTCCCCGCCTTCAGCGTGTCGATGATCTTCCGCGCGTGTTCCGGCTCCGTCGCCTCCAGCGCTTTGGACAACTTGACGAACTTGTCCTCCATCTCCTGCACCAGCCGCCGAACATGATCCTGCCGAACCCCCAGCGGCGAATCCGTCGCTGCGGTCGGCGCAACTTCCGGGGTCGGCGCCTCCTGCGCGATCGCCGCACCGGTCATCAGCAGCATCACGATCAGAAAATAAACGGTTCGCATCATGACGTGGTTCCGGGGTCCGTGTTCCGGGGTCCGTGTTCCGGGGGCGGGGGCCGCAATAAGGGGCTATCTATTGTATGACGCACGGGGCGGGTAAGTGTTCAATGACGCGCTTCACGGCTTGAAAACATCCTCAATCCGTTTGTTCCGTTCCTGATCCGTCCGCTGCTTCACATCCTGCTGCGCCCGGCGGATTTCGCGCAGCGTGTTGATCGCTTCCTGGAAGCCCTCCAGCTTCACCATGTTCTTCAAAATCACCTCCATCGCGTCGATCACCCGCTGCTGGCCCGCGGCGGTCTGCTCCAGCGCGCTGTGCCGATCCGTCTCGCCCAGCGTGGGTTTGCGAGATTCGCTCAGCAGGTCCGCCGCCAGAGGGACAAGTCCGTTCGGGGCCGCCAAGTCGTTCAGCGGGTCGATGATGCGTTGTTGCAACCGCATCTGCGCCGGGCTGCCGGGGGTTTCGAGTTGATTGTTCAGCGTCTCGGCGAGCAGTTGCGCGAACTGGTCGGCGATGGCCCGTGTGCGTCCGCCGACCAATCGCTGCTTCTTTTCCAATTCACCCAATTGCTGTCGGCGGGCGGCGTCGAACGGCCGGGCATCGGCCAGGGCCGCCTGCGTATCGACCCGCAGCAACTGCTGATCGCGCAGCAACCGCTCGAACTCCATGCGTTGTTCCTGTTCCCGCCTTAGCAGTTGGTCGCGCAATTCCTGATCGCTGACGACCTTCAAGCTGAACACCTGCGACTGGCCGGTCTTGGGGCCGGTGAACGCATCGTTGTCCGTCGCCTCGATGACGAAGGTCAACTGCGAATCGGTCGGCAGATTCAGCGATTCGACCGGCCAGCGATGCACGAACGGTTCGACATGCTTGGCCGGTATCGTCGCGCCGGCGATCGGCAGCTTTTGGTCCGCGGGTTGATCGCCCGCGTCCGGCGCCGCCGCGTGATGGAACGACAGCGTCAACGCCGTCACCGCGAAATCGTCGTTCGCTTCGATGCGGATCGGCAACAGGGCGCGGGGCGTCATCAAATCGCCGATGCCTTCCAGTTTCACGCGAACCACCGGCGATTTGTCAGGTGTGGGGCGCAGTTCGATGCGTGTCGGCCTCTTGGAGGGCAAACCCTCGGCGTCGGTCAGCGACACGGCCAGCGAACCGCGCTGCAATGCCGCCGGTTCGACGGTGAATCGCCAAACCAGACGGGCCGGGTCGTCGCAGGTCATCGGACCCAGCGGCGTGTCGCCCAGCGCGATCGTCGCGCCGCTGAGCGGTTTGCTCGCGGTGATTCGCAGATGCACCGCGCCGCCGGCGGGCATGACGTAAGCGGACTGATCGGAGGGCAGCACTTGCGGGGGCAGTTGGGTGTAGGCGGGTGGATCGACGGTCAATTGCATCGCGCTGACGGCGGGGCGATCGACCAGACGGAGTTGATACCACCCCCGGGTTGGCATGACCGCGTCCCCGCCACGCACGCGGAATCGCATCTCTTCCAGCACGTTGGGGAACATCGCGGAAAACAACCCGTCGCCCAGCCCGACCATCTGCTCACCCCCGCCCCCGGAACCGCCCCCGCCTACGGAAGTTGAACTTGAAGTTGGGGCGGGGTTGTCGGTGGTGTGGCCGGATGTGGTGATTTTGTAATCGACGTACACGGCCTGGGGGATTTCGCCTTGGGTGTCGGCCTGGACGTGGAGTTCCAGGTCGTCGCCGCGCGGCAGCAACAACACCCCGTCGGCGTCCAGCCCCCGCACGTGCAGATGCGTGCGCTGAGGCCAGCCGAGGTCGGACAGCAGGATGTTGCGATGGAACCAGATGGACAGGGTGGAAGGCATGAGGATCATCGCGGCGAGCAGGGTCAGCAGGGCGGCCCCGCCGCGGGCGAGGTGGCGGCGATGGGCGCGGCGGTCGATGATGTCGGTGAAGTCGATGGCGCGGGCGAGGTTTTCGCTTTGCGCGATGGTGGCGTTCATCAGCGGGCGCGAGCTGCCGGGCGAATCGTTGTCGCCGATCTGTGCGAATTGCAACGCGCTGATGAGCTGGTCGGCCAGTTCGGGGTGGTGGTGTTCGACGGCGACGCAGAGCGACTGATCGTCGGGGTTGCGACTGAGCGGGCGAAGCAGGCGGTGGAAAAGGATGTGGGCCGCGGCGGCGAGCATGAGCAGCAGCATGACCAGGCGCTGGGGGCGGTCCAGATGGAAGAACCAGTCCAGCAGCAGCGACGCGGCGACCAGCGCGACGACGGCGAGCGCGAGCAGGGACATCGCGTCCAGCGCGATCCACAGACCGATCCGGCGGCGCAGCGCGCCCAGCCGGCGACGGGTGACGGACGGAATTTGCGTGATGCTGGTCATAGGTCGATCAAAGAGATTTCACCACAGAGGGCCGCAGAGAGCCACAGAGGAGGAAAACAAAACATCAAAACAGCAGAAAAGCACAACATTCCGATTCAAACGCGGTATGTTCCGCGGTTTTGCTTTTCTGATTTTCTGTTTTCATACTCTGTGGCGCTCTGTGGCACTCTGTGGTGAAACTTTTCTCACATCATTTTCAGGCGTTTGCGCATGGCCCACTCGAAGATGAGCATCGCCAGCAGTAAAAACATCATGCGGCTGTTGTCCCACAGGTCGATGGGCCGGCCGGGGATGACGATGGTCTGGCTCCGCTGCGGAAGCCAGCTTGGCAACTGGTCAAGCTGATCGAGCGTGACGAGGCGTCCGTCGGTTTTGGCGGCGAGTTGTTCGAGCAGGGGGCTGTTCAGCCGGGTGTCGGCGAACTCGATGCGGGGCAGATCGACGGTGAGTTGTTTGGCGACGCGGACACCCCCGGAAGTTGGCCCGCCGGGCAGGGTGAGGGCGATTTCGTTCAGGCCGACCTGTGTGGCGATGACCGAACCCTGGAAGCGGCCGGGCTGATTGGGCACGGGTTTGAGATCGAATGTTTGATCCCCACTTCCGGGGGCGCCCCCGGGGGTGGCGGGGCCTTTGAGGAGGGCGGGGAGGGCGTCGGCGACCAGGGGGTTGAAGGATGCGTCGAACAGTTGGGCGGTGACCTGGACGCGGGAGCCGACGGGGTAGAGATCGCGGTCGGTGGAGAGGCGTCCGCGTTTGGCGTCACCGAGCAATCGGCCCTCGATGAGGTATCGGACGGCCTGGACCCAGAACTGGTCGTAGTAGCGTTCGCCGATTTTGCGCCATCGCCACGAGCCGGTGAAGCCCATGTAAACGGTGCGTCCGGGTCCGACGTGTCCGGTGACCAGCAGGGGCATCGCGCCGTTGCGGGAGCGGAGTCGGGGGTCGGAATGTTCGAGCAGGACGGTCGCGCCGGGCCTCGCGTCGCGGACGGGGAAGGACCAGTAGATGCCGGGCATCATGTCCCAGAGTCGCGCGTTGATTTTGGGGTCTTTATCCATGCGGAGCAGGACGTTGTCGGCTCCGTCGGGGGTCAGGCGCAGGGGCCAGTTCTGGGTGTGGGTCATCACGAGGGATTCGATGTCGAGGGCGGTGAGGTCGCCGGTTTCGATGGGCAGCAGATCGCGGATCGAGCCGGTGGCTGGCGCGGTGAGGAAGCGTCCGGTGTATTTGGGGCCGGCGACCCACATCAGCCCGCCGGCGTGCTGATCGAGGAACTGGTGGAGCAGTTCGATCCAGTCGGGATCGAACTCGGCGGGATCGGGGTCCATCATGATGACCAGGTCGTACTTGTCGAGTTCCTCGGCGGAGCGGGGCAGATGTTCGATGACGGTGTTGCCTTCCTGTCGCATGGCCGGGTCGAGCGTGGAAAGCCAGCAGGAAAGATCGACGGTCTTGTCGCGTTGGAGGAGCGTGGCGAGGAGGCGGTAATCCCACGTGGGCGAGCCGGCGATGAGCAGGACGCGGGCGTGGTTGGACAGGACTTTGACGGGAACCGACCGGGCGTTGTCGGTGTCGAGCACTTCATCAGGCACGGGGGCGATGGCGGCGGTGAGAATGAAGTCACCGCCCCCGGAACCGCCCCCGGAAGGCGATGATGTATTGGGGCGGTGTTCGATGCGGAGGCGTTGGGTGTCGTTGTCGGAGGTGAAGGTGACGTTGCGTGTTTCGAGGAGGGTGGATGGACCGGCGGATCCGTCGGGGTGGACTGATTGGAGGGAAAATTGCACGGGCACGGTGCGACCGGCGAAGCCCTCGGCGGCGAGTTGAACCTGGATGAGGAACGGATCGTCGCGGAAGACGCTGTCGGGCGCCCACAGTTCGAGCAGCCGCAGATTGCGGGGCGGGGCCGGGTCGCCGACGCCGATGGGATAGACGGGGATGGATTGCGAGGCGAGTTCATCGGCGGCGGCCAGGGGGTCGTCGCCCTCGGTGTTCTGGCCGTCGGTGATGAGGACGATGCCCGCGATGGGCCGGCCCGCGAGGGAGCGCGCGGCGTCGCGCATCGCGCCGGCCAGATCGGTGACCTGACCCGCGGCGGCAAGGGGCGGGACAGGTTCGCCTCGGGGCAGGGAGGTGTCGATGTCAGGTTCGGCGGGGCGAATGAATTCGCCCCGCCGGGTTTCGGATTGGGCGGGCAGTGTTTGACGAAGTGTGACGGCGCGGCTGAAGGTCATCACGCGCACCTGGCCGCGGGTGGTCAGATCGCGGAGGAACTTTTGATGGTCGGCGGTGAGCAGACGTTCGACGATTTGCAGGCGCGTGAGGCCGGCGGGGGGAATTAATTCCCCCCGCCGAGATTCGGATTCGGCGGCGGCGACATGGCGATCGCGGACGCTCATGGACAGGGAATCATCGACGAGAACGACGACGACCGGCTCGATGGTGCGATGGGTGCTGATCGCCAGCGCCGGGCCGAGCAGGATGAGCAGGATCAACGCGAGGATCAGCAGACGGACACCGGCGAGGATCAGCCGCCATCGCAGGGGGATTTGTCCGGTTTCGCGGCGATAGAGGGCGACGACACCCCAGGCGACGGCGATGGCGACGGCGAGCAGGACGAAGACGCGCCACGACTGGGGCGCGTGGGTGAAGACCCATTGCGTATCAGCGCCGGGCGGGATGCGGGCGGGGTCGATGCCGAGGATTTTCGCCGGCCACCAACTCAAGCGAGACTCCTTGGGATTTCGGATTTCGGATTTCGGATTTCGGATTGATGCCGGATACGCAATCCGCAATCCGAAATCCGCAATCCGAAATCAACAAGTGTGGGTTGCATGGGCATGGTCATTTCTGCGGGGCCGGTTGGGGCGCGGGGTTTTGCGGCGCGGGTGCCGGCGGTGGTGCGGGCGCGGGGGGCGGTGGTGCGGGGTTATTTCCGGGGGCGGGGGTTTTGTCGGGTTCGATGAGTTTGCCGTTGACGCGGACTTCGGTTTTGCCGTTGACGGTTTTGACTTCGATCCGCTGGCCGTTCTGGTTGATGTTGATGTCGCCGGCGCGGATGGTTCCGCCGCCGGGGGTTTGCAGTTCGACCTTGCCGTCGCGGACGCGGATGGTCATGCCGTTGACTTTGGTGAGGGTTTCAGCCCCGTCGTCCCCGGCGTCTGAAAAGGGCGTGTCGATCACCCCGACCGGCTCGCCCTTTTCGCCGGGCTTGATGCCGAATGCGTAGGTCGCGCCGCGCGTGGTGACGATGAGCGTGTGATTGCGAACGACCGGCGGCTGGATCAGTTCGCTGAGCAGGTTGCCCAGGTTTTCCCCGTGAAGCGTCATGTCCAGCAATTTGCCGTCGGCGGCGCGATAAAACCGCAGCGCCCGCGCGCCCTCATTATCCTCCCTGTCCAGATAGGGCGCCACCGGCCCGGCGCTCGCCATCGCCTTCGCGCTGATCCGCATGTTGTTCATCGACCGGCCCATCGGAATGCCGCACAGCGGCCGGCCGTCCTCAACGTTCACGAACCGCGCCATGAATCGCTGGTTGTTGTCGAACATTATCAACAGCAATCGCTGACCGTCCGGGCTGATCGCCGAGTCGAAAACGTTGTTGCCCATCGCGCCGGTTTCCATCGACCATTTCACTTTGCCGCCCGGCGTTTGGATCAGGTCCAACTGCCCGCCGCTCCACATCACCAGCGCCAATTGATCGTTCAGCCGGCCCAATCGCCGCGGGTAACGCTGCCTGCCTTCCCCGCCGATCTCCCAGCGTTGATCGCCGTCGCTGACGCTCTGATACGCCAGTTTCCCCGCGGCGGTTTGATACAACAGGCCGTCGCTCAGCCACACGCTCTGCATGTTCACGTTGGTGATCGGCAGGGTGATCGTGCGAACCGTCCGTCCCGTCGCCGGGTCGCCGACCCACAACGTCTGGCCCTGATCCATCACGATCACCGCCTGGCCGCCCGCCATCGCCACTCCCGTCAGCAGATGCTCCTCCGACGTTCGTCGCCACAGCGTGCGCCCCGTGAACAGATCGGTCGCGCTGACCGTCGGCTGCTGGTCAATCATGTTCAGCGACAACACCACGCCCCGCCCCATGTCGATCCGCCGAAACAGATCGCGCGGCGGCTGGTCGGGCTGAAAAAATCGGCCCCGGTCGAATCGAACCCTCACCGAATTCTCCTCCGACCGCGGCCGATCGCGGTTGACCGTCCACAACACCGCTCCGTCCACCAGGTCAATCGCCTGCATCGACTCCGCGAACGTCAGCACCAGCACGTGTCCCTGACGCACGCCGGTGAACTGACGCACCATGCCGTTCCGCGTCACCATCTGGTTCGCGTCCGCCGGCAACTGCGCCGACCACGTCGCCTCGCCGCTTTGCGCGTCCCGGCAGATCAGCCGCCGCCAGCTCGGCACATATGTCACCACGTGCGACGCCAGAAACGCATCGTCGTCCAGTTCATCCCCGTTCCCAAGCGACAGCACCTGCGTCTCCGGCGTGGGGTTGCGCCACAGCAATTGCAACTGCGCCTCCGGCAGCGTCAGCGGATCGGCGTTCGCCGCCGCGTCCTGGGCCGCCGGCCAGTGACGCTGCTCATACATCTTCGCCAACAGCGATTTCGCTTCCATCTCGACCGCCGCGTCGCCCGTTTCCGCCAGGTGTTTCAGCAGCAATTCCGCCCGTGCGAACTGACGCGATTCGCCCTGTTGGAGCTGCGCCGCCGCGTCGCGCATCGCCTGCATCCCCGCCGGCGCCGTCGGCACCGTGATCGCCAGTTGATGCAACGCGCTGATCCGCTCCGCCGCGTCGCTCAGCTTGTTCGCCTGCGCCAGCGCCGCGTCGGTGATCGCCGCCAGCGGCTCCGCCGCCTCCCGCGGGTGTTCCGCCGCCCATTGTCCGATGCGCCGGCTCGCCACCACCGCCGGGTCCGCACGCCAGTCCGCATCCTCCGCGTCGATTTCCGCCAACTCCGCCTTCCCTCCGATCACCGGCCAGTCCAGCGCGATCGCCCCCGCCACGTCCCCCTGCCCCGCCAGCCAGTCCGCCTTCGCCAGCGTCACCCGCGTTCGCTGAACGGGTTCAACCGCCAGGGTCGTCGCTTCGTCGATCATCGTTATCGCCTTCGCCGGTTCGCGCTTCACCTCCGTCAGCAACATGCCCAGCAGCGTATCGCCCGCCTGCCGCTTCAACTGTTCATCCGCGATCCGCCCGTGCGCCAGCCGCAAATCCGCCATCGCCTCCTGTCGCTGATCCATCTGCGCCCGCAGCCCCGCCCGCGTCAACAACAGCTCGTTCCGCCCCCCGTCGATCCCCCGGCCCAGCCACGCCATCGCCTTCCCCGCATCCGCCCATATGCTCGCCTCCTCCATGCCCACCGATACCAGCGTCCGTCCGTCGCAGAACAAATTGCCGATCTGACGGTCCCTGCCTTTCCCGATGGCCCCGACTTCCGCCCGGCTTACCCACTTGCCGCTGACCGGGTCGATCCGCACGATGCCCCCGCCGCTCGGCGCGAATATCGCCCCGTCGCCCAGCGCCGCCCGACCGCTCGCGTCCTCCAAATACGTCCGCCACAGCAATCGCCCGTCGTTCACATCGAAACACGCCAACGTCTTCGTCCCTCCCAGATACCACCGTTCACCACGCCGGCCCACCACGTAATTCAAATTCGCGTTCGCCGCGTCCTGCTCCCTCTCCGCGAACGTCTGATCCTTCATCCATCGCCCCGTGCGACGGTCGAATACCTGCACGCCCTCCGCGTCCGCCGCCGCCACCACCAGCCGCTCGCCCGTCACCTCGATCACATTGTCCTGCCAGTTCGGATCGCGCAGCCAGCCCATGTCCGTCTGACCGAATCGCGCATTGTTCCCCGTCTGGTCCGGCATGTCCCGCCGATAGCTCGACGCCCACACGATCACCCCGTCCCTCGCATCCACCGCGAACACCACCCCGTGTCCCCCGGCCACATATGCCATCCCGTCACGCACCGCGATCGCCGCCGGCGCGCCCGGCGGGGCGTAGCCGTTGCTCGTCGAACACAAATATCGGTTCCACAGCACCGACCCGTCCGCCGCGCTCAACGCCGCCATCCGCAATTCATCCTCGTCCGCATACACCGTCAGCAACCCCCGTCCGCCCGCCGCGCGTCCGGTTTCAAATCCCACCGGCGTGGTCAAAAACCGCGTCGTCGGCAGCTGCGCCTGCGCCGCCGTCTTCGCGTCCACCTGTGACGCCAAAGTCACCCGCCACTTCATCGCCCCCGTCCCCCCGTCCAACGCCACCAGCGCGTTGCCGATCCCCCGTCGCACCGGCTGACCGTTCACCACCATCACCATCTGACCGAACCCCGGCCCGCTCGCCGGCCGGTCCCCCACGATCTGATACACCGTCCCGCCCTCCACCGACACCATCCGACCGATCCGCTCCACAAAAAACAACCGCTCCGTGGGACTGCTCGGCCAATCCGTGTTCCCGAAATTGTAACCCCCGTACCAACTCGCCGAATTCCCCTTGTCCGGCTCACTGCTCCACAACACCCGACCCGTCGCTCCCTCCACACACTTCAACATCTCCCCCAACTTGTAATACACCCGGTCCCCCGACACCACCGCCTGCGATGTCGGCAGCCAATGCCGGCTGACCCACTGCTTGCGCAACTGCCCCGCCGTCTGCACCGGCCGCCCCTGCATCGCCATCGCGTCCGCCGATTCCGCGCTCACACGCACCGGCGTGTCCTGACGCCACAACGCCACCCACTTCGCTCCCTCCCCCGCCCCCGCGTCCATCAATAAATCATCCGCCCCGTCATGCCGCGTCGTCACCGCCGTCGCCGGCTTCTCCGCCGCCGCCAGCGCATCGGCCAACCACTTCGTCTCCGCGCCCGATTCGGTCAGTTTCGCCATCGTCTGCCGCGCCGTTGTCCAATCCCCGCACCGGATCGCCGCGTACGCCAATCGCCGCCGCAGCGCCGTCGCATCGACCTTCGGGTTCGGGTAATCCTGTTCGATGTGCAGCAGCAACCGCCTGGCGTCAAACCATCGGCCCTGATCGATCCGAATGCACGCCAGCATGTACGCCGCCTGGTCCCCGCCGTCAGCCAAAAACCAATGCTCCGTCACATCCTCCAACGCCTTCTCATTCCGGCAACCCATCGGCTCGCCCCCCAGTTTCCCCCGCAGCATCCCGTCCGCGTCCAGCCGGTACATCGCCAGCGCCTCGATCGGCAACTCCCGAATCATTCGTTCCACCGCCGTTTTCGCCGGCACGTACAACCCCTCGCTCGCCTCCGTCAGCACGTCCGGGTACTTCTCGACGATGTGATTCAGCAGCAACAGCGTGTTGCGATGGTTCCCCGACTCCGCGAACTGCTTCGCCTTGCTCATCAACGCATCCACATCCCCGTTGGTATCCAGCGTCGGCCCCCCCGCCGGCGGCGCGTCGGGGGTCTCGGCGGGGGCAATTATTTGTCCCCCCATCCCAGGTCCCCCCGGAAACGCCCCCGGTCCAGGCGCTGGTACCGGCACCTGCGCCCACGCCGCCCCCGTCAGCGCACAACCAACCGTCGCCGCG
>JBAYVY010000013.1:0-21800 GCA_041674345.1 Phycisphaeraceae bacterium
CCCACCGGCAGCACCACCAGGCCCAATCCCTTGCGCAAGCGAACGGCGAAACCGGCGAGGCCGGCGGGGCCACTTGAGTGGCCCCGCATCGCCGGCAGTCCGACCAGTATGTTCCCCCCGTCCAATTGCAGCGGCACATCCACATCGCACGCCTCGATCAGCGTCTGGCCCGCGGCGCGAATTCGGCGGTGATCCAGCACCGAATCGTAAATGAATGATCCTTCCAGCGCCACCCCGTCGCACACCGCCGCCCCGTGCAGAGGCGCGAAGCCGTAAGTTTGTGCCGTGCGATTGAGCGTGGCGATGTTGACCAGAAACTCGCGCGACGATCCGATGTGGAAAAAATCGCACCACGGCAGCACGTTCACCGCGAACTTGCAACCGCGCATCGCGCGATACAACGCCGTCAGCCGCCGCCGATGCGCCGTGTCGGCGTTCGGGCCGATCACCTCCCGGTCATACCTCGCCGCGGTCATCGCCTCCGGCATCGCCATCGTGAACTCTTCGTACAGGTCCAGCCCCCTGGACCGCCCGGCTTCCAGGTCCGCCAGCACGCCCCGCCGATCCGCGATCACACGCCGGCCCCGCGGCGACAGCCCCGCGTATTTCAGCATCTTTTCCGTGGTTTTCGGATCAAGCGACAGAATGCCCGTGTCGATCAGCACGCGGTTGACCGGGTCCACCGCGCCCGCCGCCCGCGCCTCCGCCTCATCGGGCTTCTGCAAAAAATCACGCACGGGTATCGTTCGCTCATTGGCCGTTCCGCTTCCTGAGACATACACCCCGTGGCGCGAACCGACATCCAGCGAACCGGGATACGCCACACCGACCACCCCCGCCCCCGGCAGCTCAAAGTCAACCGCGTTCGGATCAAACGTCAGCAGCACATCGCCCGTGTAGATCAGCACCTGGCCTTGCGAAGGGACCGGCAACTTTTCAACATTATCGAGTATCAGATCGAACAGCGCCGCCGGCTGACCCCGCCGCGACGTCGGCAGCGGCACGAAAATTTTGCCTTGCGCCGCATATGCCGGCAGGCGCCGCGAATCGCCGCCGCTGTGACAGATGAGAACGCGCTGATCGGCGAAAAGTTCCTCGAAGTTTTTGGCCGGTCGCTCGGCGATCAGTTGATCCGCCAGATGTCGCAGCACGCCCAGCGTCGCGCCCAGCGAGCCGACCCGCCTTCCGCCCGGATCGGCCACGACGTGGTATCGCGTCGCCGCGTCCAGCACGCCCTGTTTCAATCGCCAATCAATCTGCGCCCGATAGCCCCGCGCCTGCGCCTCGTTGGCGGCGGTGAGAATCACATGATCGAATCTCGCCATGACTGAACTCATCTTCAAAAAAGGGTAAGCGAATTCTAATAATGGCGATCCCCCCGGTGACGCCACGTTTCGTCCATTTATATCGGATAATATCGGCTGCGACATGCGTCAACCCGCGATCCGATCAAGTTGGCGAAGGTTCGGGACGATCAGTATAATCCGCCCCAAGTGCGATGGGGTCGTGAAAATTCGCATGAACGCCGGACACGTGCTTCCGAAGCGACGTTGAATAACGCATCGGATGATCGAGGAACTTATGATGGACCCCTCTCTGGAAATCATCGGCCGTCAGGGTGCCGGACTGTTCGCGCAAGACATCGCCGCCCATGCCTCGACGTTGTCCGAGCGAGTAGGTAACGGGCGATTTCTGGTGATCGGCGGGGCCGGCTCCATCGGGCAGGCCGTGGTCAAACAGATTCTGCTGCGAAGTCCCCGTGCCTGCCACGTCGTGGACCTCAGCGAAAACAACCTCGTCGAACTGGTGCGCGACGTGCGCAGTTCCATGATGAAAGTGACCCCTGATTTTCTGACGCTTCCGCTGGATTTCGCGTCGGTGGAGTTTCAGCGGTTCGTCGCGGCGCACGGCCCATATGATTACGTGCTGAACCTCGCGGCGATGAAGCACGTGCGCAGCGAAAAAGACCCTTATTCGCTGATGCGGATGATTCGCATCAACGTGCTGGACATCGAACCGCTGCTGCGGTGGGCCGCGGGCGCGTCCGTGAAAAAATACTTCGCCGTGTCCACCGACAAGGCCGCCAACCCCGCCAACCTGATGGGGGCGACCAAGCGGCTGATGGAACTGGCGCTGTATCGCGTCAGCGCCGACTTGCCCATCTCGACCGCGCGATTCGCCAACGTCGCCTTTTCCGACGGCAGTCTGCTGCACGGATTTCACCAGCGTCTGCTGAAACATCAGCCGATCGCCGCGCCGAACGATGTCCGGCGATACTTCGTGACCTTCGAGGAAGCCGGCCAGCTGTGCCTCATGTCCTGCATGTTGGGCGACAACCGCGACTTGTTCTTCCCCAAACTCGACGAACAGGTCCACATGATTACGTTCAGCGAAATCGCCGAGCGCTATCTGAAAATGCGCGGCTACACGCCCGCGCCGTGCGCCAGCGAAGCCGAGGCCATCCGTTCGGTGGACAAGCTCGCCGCCGAAAAACGCTGGCCGGTCTATTTCTTCAAGAGCGACACCACCGGCGAAAAGGCGTTTGAAGAGTTTTACACCGCCGACGAGCAACTGGACATGAACCGTTTCGCTGGCATCGGCGTGATTCAAAATCCGCGGGTGCCAGACACTTCCGCTCTTGATGCGTTTCGTGCGGGAATCGCCGCCCTGACCGGGCAGCCGACGTGGAAAAAGGAACAGTTTGTTCAACTTTTCCGAAATGCCCTGCCGAACCTCGAACATGAGGAAACCGGCAAAAACCTCGATCAGAAAATGTGATTCATATGTCCGACCCGCTTCCCAACCGTCCGATTTATCGGTTTTTCAAGCGCGTACTGGACCTGATACTGTCAGGTTTCGCCACGCTGATCTTTTTACCGTTCGGGCTGGTCATCGCCGTCATTCTGCGATTCAGCGGCGAGGGGGAAATCTTTTACCGGCAGACGCGCATGGGCAGGGGGCTGGTGAAAATCGGTCTGTTCAAATTCGTCACGATGCGCAAGGACAGCGAGAAAACCGGCACCATCACGATGCAGGGCGATCCGCGCGTGCTGCCCGTCGGCAAGTTCCTCCGCAAATCAAAACTCAACGAAGTCCCGCAGTTGCTGAACATTCTGCTCGGCGACATCTCGGTGATCGGCTGGCGCCCGTTGACCCCGGAAGTTTTCAACTACTATCCGCCGCAAGTCCAGCAAAAACTGGGACAGATCAAACCGGGCATGACGGGCATCGGGTCCATCGTGTTCCGCGATGAGGAATCGCTGCTGGCCGGCGTCGCCAAGCCGGACGTGCCCGATTTCTACCGGGCACACATCACCCCCTACAAGGGCGAACTGGAATGCTGGTACGCCGAACATGCGAGTTTCTTGCTGGATATCAAGCTGATCTTGCTGACGGCATGGGTGGTGCTGTTTTCCGAAAGCCGGTTGTATGAACGTCTGTTGCGTGATCTGCCCAAGCCGCCGGAACCGCTGGTCAAGCGGCGTGCGCAAATCGCCGCGGGCAAAACAAGCCCGTCGAACTGACCCCTTCTGGATCGACTATGCGCATCCGTATTTTTCATGCTTTCCTTCACCCGGACAAATCCGCCGTGTCGCAGATCATCAGCGATGTGGCGTTCGATCTGGTGAAACACGGCCACGAGGTGGAGGGCATATCCGGCACGGGGTTGTATGCCGGGGGCGACGCCAAGTTGCTTCGCCGCGAAACGGTGGAAGGCGTCCATTTTCGTCGTGTGCCGACGCCGCACTATCAAAGCCGCTCGCGTCTGACCCGTTTGTGGAGCATGACCAGCTACACGATCGGCAGCGTGGCGCTGGCGCTTTGCAGCCGGCGGGCGGATCGCACGATCGTGCTGACCAATCCGCCGGTGCTGCCATTGACCGGTACGCTGCTGTGGTTGCTGCGCCGGGAACGGTATGTGTATGTGGTGATGGATTTGTACCCGGACATCGTTACGGCGGCCGGCCATCTGCCGTCGGGCGGCTGGATCGCGCGGATCGGCCGGGGCGTGACGCGGTTGGCGCTGAACAAGGCGTGGCGCGTGGTCGTGTTGGGCGAGTGCATGGCGGACAAGATCGGGAATTACGGCATCAGCCGCGACAAAATCCGCATCATTCGCAACTGGAACGACGAACAGGCCGTGCGCCCCATCCCCCCGGCGGACAACCCGTTGCGGCGTGAACTGAACCTCGGCGACAAGTTCGTCGTGATGTATTCGGGCAACATGGGCGTCGGCCACCGGTTCGACGATATTCTCGAAGCCGCCCGGCGGTTGCGCGACCGCGATGATATTCACTTCTTGTTCGTCGGCGGAGGCAGCCGACGACCGCAGGTCGAACAATTCGCCGCTGAACATCAATTATCCAATGTGACCGTGCGGCCCTATTTCGACCGCGAACAACTGGGTCAGTCGCTTGCCATCGGTGATGCGCACTTCGTCAGCTTGCGTGAAGGTTTTGAGGGCCTGATCGTTCCGAGCAAGGCATATGGCGTGATGGCGGCGGGACGGGCGATGCTCTATCAGGGCCACCCCACCGGTGAAATCGCGCAGATGGTAACCCAGCATGAAGCCGGTCGCGTTGTGCGCGAAGGCGATGTCGAAGCGATGTGCCGGACCATTCGCGCATGGGCCGATGATCGAGCGTTTGTTGTGAAGCTGGGCGCCAACGCCCGGTGTGCTTTTGAAGAACATTACGCGATGGCGCAGGGCTTGAACGCCTATCGGCAAGTATTGGAAGAACAGGCATGAAGTATTTAATCACCGGCGCGAACGGATTTCTCGGACGCCACTTTCTGGCGACCCTGGCGCGGCGTGATACGCCCGTCCGCGCGATGTTGCAGCCCGGCACGTCCGCCGAGGGTTTGCCGGGACAACCGCAAGTCGTGTTCAGCGATCTGCTCGATCCGGCGGGGCTGGCGAAAGCCGTCGAAGGCGTGACGCATGTCGTGCATCTGGCGGCGCGCGTTCATCAGATGAACGACACGGCGGAGAACCCCGAGGCCGAGTTTTTCCGTGTGAACGTCGATGGCACACGATGCCTGCTGGACGCCGCGGTGAACGCCGGTGTGCGGCGGTTCCTGCTGATGAGCACCGTCAAGGCGATGGGCGAACAGGAAACCGGGCGATTCGATGAAACCCACGCGGCGGCCCCGACCGATCCCTACGGCAAAAGCAAACTCGCGGCGGAACAGGCGATGTTCGACCTGGCGTCGCAGCGGGGTTTGCACGCGGTGGCGCTGCGATTGCCGATGGTGTACGGCCCCGGCGCCAAGGGCAATGTTCTGGAATTATTGAAAGCGGCGGAAACAGGCCGAAAACTACCGATTGGGAAAATACGCAATCAACGCAGCATGATTTACGTGGGCAATGTGGTGCAGGCCGCGTTGCTGGCGGTCGAACATGATGCGTCGGCGGGGCAGGTGTATCTGGTATGCGACGATCGTCCGTACAGCACGCGGGAGGTTTACGCGGAAATCTGCAAGGCGTTCGGCAAGCCGGCGCTGTTGCGGAACGTGCCGGCGAGGTTGTTGAAATTCGCGGCGAATATCGGGGATTTGGCGCAGCGGATCACCGGTCGCACCATGCCGATCAACGGCGGCATCATCCGCCGGGTGGCCGGTGATTTGTGCTTCAGCGACCGGAAGATTGGTGAGCAATTAGGTTATGTGCCGGCCACCAAGCTGGCGGAGGGAATTGAGCGGACGGTGGCGTGGTATCGGCGGGGATGTCCGCCGATACCATCAACCACCGTGGACGATCAGCCGTAATGCACTTCTCGCACGGTCTTCTGCGACCCGAACCAATCAATGGTTCGGCGGAGGCCTTCCTCAAAACCGATTCGCGCTTTCCAGCCGAGCAGCTTTTCGGCGCGGCTGACGTCGAGGCAGCGGCGGGGCTGGCCGTCGGGCTGGGTGGCGTCCCACACGATTTCGCCGGTGAATCCCGTGAGTTTGGCGATCAATTCCACCAGGTCTTTGATTTTGATTTCGCTGTGGGTGCCGAGATTGATCGGAATGGGGTCGTCCATTTTTTCGGCGGCGACCAGGATGCCCTCGGCGGCGTCATCGACGTAGAGGAACTCGCGGGAAGCCGAACCAGTCCCCCAACACACAATCCGGGGGTCGCCGCGGTTCACGGCCTCGACGCATTTGCGGATCAGCGCGGGGATGACGTGGCTGGTGTGCAGGTCGAAGTTGTCGCCGGGGCCGTAGAGATTGACGGGCACGACCACGGCGGAGTTGAAGTTGTATTCGCGCTTGTAGGCGTCGAGCATGAGGAACAGGGCTTTTTTCGCCACGCCGTAGGGCGCGTTGGTCTCTTCGGGGAAGCCGTTCCAGAGTTCCTCTTCGCGGAAGGGAACGGGGGTGAACTTCGGATAGGCGCAGACCGTTCCTGTCTGAATGAATTTCTTTAACTTCCGGGGGCGGCCCTGTTCGATCAGGTGCATGCCCATCGCCATATTGGCGAAGAAGAATCGGCCGGGATGATCGCGGTTGGCGCCGATGCCGCCGACTTCCGCGGCCAGGTGAATGACGACATCGGGTTTGAAATCGTCATACATGCGGACGACGTCATGCTGTTGCGTGAGGTCGTAGTTTTTGCGGCGGGGGATGTCGATATGTTCGCAACCGCGATCTTTGAGTTTGCGGCAAAGCACCTGGCCGAGGAACCCGGCTCCGCCGGTGACGGTGACACGTTGTTGGGACCAGTCGAGCATGACGTTCTCACAGATTCCGTGGGGGTTGATTGCAGTTTCGGCGCGGATGCATAATGTATCGACTCATCCGATGAATGGAAAAGCGTCGAGTTAGAGTTTCGTTTTCTTGAAGAGGAACTCCGGCAGATTACGGATGAGGCACAGGATCGGACGCCAGAAGCCGGGCGTGTAAATCACATTGCGGCGACGGCGCATGGCGAGGTCGATTTGGCGGGCGACTTTGCCGGGGCTTGCCAGCAGGGGGGAATCGGGTTTGACCAAGCCGGCGGTCATCGGCGTATCGACGAATCCGGGCTTGATGGTCAGCACGTGTACGTTGCTGCGATACAGGCGATGGCGCAGGCCCTGAAGGTATGCGGAAAGACCGGCTTTCGAGGAGCCGTAGAGGTAATTGCTTTGCCGGCCGCGATCGCCGGCGACGGAACTGATGGCGGCAATCACGCCGCCCCTGCGCTGCTCGAAACGCGCGGCGAACCGCTCCAGCAATGACACCGCCGAGGTGAAGTTCACATCAATCGTGCGACGCGCCTCGGCGAAATCGCGCTGGCCAAGTTGCTGATCGACCATGTAGCCGTAACAGAGCACGACGCAGTGTGGGCCGCCGCTGAAATGCGCGAAGCAGCGATCGACGAACGCGGCATGATCGTCGAAGTTCAGTGCGTCAAAGGTTTCGACACCGGCGGCGATGTTGAAGCGCGCGCGGCAATCGGCGGCGAGGCGATTGAGTTCATCGGCGTCGCGGCCGGCGAGCAGCAGGTCGCAGCGGCGCGAGGCGAAGCGGCGAGCCAACGCTTTGGCGATGCCGGAGGTCGCGCCGAGGATGACGATGTTTTCGCTCATGGTTCCTCCACGATACCAAGTCGGCGGGCTTGCGAAGAATTGAAGAGGTTGCGGGGATCGTATTGCCGCTTGATTTGCCGGAAGCGTTCGAGGTTGGGATACATCGCGGCGAATGTGTCGCGGTGCATCAGCGCGTCTTTGGCCAGGTAGAGCCGTCCGGCGTGATCGAGTGTGATTTGATCGAGTTTCGCGGCCAAAACGCGGAGAGATTCGCCGGTGTTGGGCAGGTCCATCGCGAGGGTGTAGCCGGGTTGCATGAAAGAGAGCAGGCCCGGCCCTTGTCGTCCGCATTTTTTGAGTACGGTGAGAAAGGAGCCGATGCCCGACGCGGCGACGGCTTCGAGGATGCGCGTCAGGCCGATGCGGGCCTGTTCGGGCGGGAGAAGGACTTGATATTGCACGAAGCCGCGCTTGCCGTAGAGACGGTTCCAGTGCGCGATCGCATCGAGCGGATAGAAAAACTTGTCGTAATCGACGACGACTTGTTTGTCGCGGTGGGTGGCGTAGAACAGGCGATTGAACGCGGCGACGGTCCATCGGCCCAGGAGGTTGAACGGCGGATCACAGGGCACGGACTTGCGACGCCGCGCCGGCATTTGATAGGAGTGTCCCCCGCCCCCGGAAGCCGCTCCGGAAGCCGCCCCGGAATGGCCTTCGGCGTCGTTGCCGAGCATGACGACGCTTCGGCCGAGCGATTTACCGGTCGCCAATGTATCGACCCATGCGACGGAGTAGCGATAGTCAGCATCGGTTTGTTCGAGCAGCGACAGGGCCTGGTCGAGGTTGGCGGTGCGGCGATAGGTGACATCGCAGTAGGCCGAGGGAACGCGGGACAGGGCGAGTTGGACCGAGCGGATGATGCCGGTGAGGCCCATGCCGCCGAGGGTGGCGGCGAAAAGATCGGCGTTCTCGGTTGACGAGCAGGTGCGGATTTCACCATCGGCGGTGAGCAGTTCGAGGGAATGGACGTGGTTGCCGAAGGAGCCGTCGCGGTGGTGATTTTTACCGTGGACATCGGCGGCGACGGCCCCGCCGAGGGTGACGAATTTCGTGCCGGGGGTGGTGGGGACGAAGAAGCCGCGCGGCAGGAGATGGGTCATCAGATCGGCGAGGGATACGCCGGCCTCGGCGTGGAGCAGGCCGGTGGCGGGGTTGAAATCGAGGATGCGGTCGAAGTCCGTGCAGGGGGCGACGAACTGTTGATCGTTGAGCGCGGGATCGCCGTAGGAGCGACCCATGCCGCGGGGGATGAGGGTTTGCATTTCACCGAAGTGGGACAACCGATCGCGCAGGGCGTCGAAGTTGGCCGCGCGGATCAGCCGGCAGGTCAGCACGGGACACCGCCCCCACCCGCTGAGGGGAGCCGTATCCGGCATGGCGTTTTCAGCGGGTGAAATCGGCAAGGTGGTGTTTGGTTCCGCAAAGAGTGGTTGGATGATATCGGCTTCACGTGTGCGTTGGTCATCGGCTGGCGATGATGCCGATGCACAGCATGAGCAGCACGCAAATGTAGCTGACACGATCGCGGGCGGCGAAGGCGACCGGATCATCGGGGATGGCGCCGCGTTCGGCCAGCAACCACATGCGCGTGATCCAATACAGAAGCACCGGGCAGATCAGCCAGAGCCAGTGGGGTGATGGGTACAGCGCCAGCACTTTTTCGCTGCTGACATAGAGCGCCATGACCATCACGGCCACGTAGCCGCTGGTCGGGCCGATGACGCGCAGGATGTTCAGGTCTTGCAGTCCGTAGGCGCGTCCGGCCAGCGAGGAACTTTTGTTCGAGGCCTCCATCGCGTCCCGCTGAAGCTGGAGTTCGGAATAGCGCTTCAACACCGCCAAGGAAAGAAACAGGAACATGCTGAGCCCCAGAAGCCAGTGCGAGAGGTCCACCCTCGCCGCGGCCGACCCGACCAGCAGTCGCAATGTGTATAAGCCCGCCAGGACCAGCATGTCCGCGATCAACTTCTTCTTGAAATACAGCGAGTATGCGAAAGTGGTCGCCAGATACGCGCCCAGCCACTCGGAGACGGACCGCGGCAGCAAAAAGCAAAGCCCCGCGACGGTCGCCGCCAGGACGACCGCCGTCACCACCGCAGCACCCACCGACAATCGGCCCGACGCCAGCGGTCGGAACCGTTTGCGCGGATGAAGACGATCCGCCCCGGCATCTTTCAGATCATTGACGATGTAACCCAGGGACGCGACCAGGTTGAATGCGACAAACGCCAGTAAGGTGTCTTTGACCTTCGTCGTGTCGCCGGTCTGGTGCGCCAGCAGGAGGGGCACGAACACCAGCACGTTCTTCACCCACTGTTGCGGGCGAATCAACCGCAAAACCGATCGCGGGATCGACTCGTGCGAATGTTCATCTTGCGATAACACGGAGTCCGACATGGATACGGGTTCCAGGATGCTGGGAAAACGTGTGAGAAGGTCTTGCGTCTTGCGTCCTGCGGTTTGCGAGAGGCACGGTTTTCCGCAAGCCGCAAGCCGCAGGACGCAGGCCGCAAGACCTGCGATGGAGAACCGGCTTCTCCCGCGCTTTCTTACTGATCGTGGCCGACATTGGTCGGCAGTTCATGCCCGGCGTCGCGCAGGGTTTTTTCGCGGGCGGCCAGTTCCAGGTCGTTTTCGACCATCATTTTCGTCAGTTCTTTGAGCGAGACCTTCGGCGTCCAGCCGAGTTTCGCGCGGGCTTTGGTCGAATCGCCGAGCAGGATATCGACCTCGGTGGGGCGGAAATAGCGCGGGTCGATTTCAACGTAATCCTTGTAATCGAGATTGACCATGCCGAACGCCAGTTCGAGGAAACTGCGAACCGTGTGCGTTTCGCCGGTGGCCAGGACGTAATCGTCGGGCTGGTCCTGCTGGAGCATCCGCCACATGCCTTCGACGTAATCACCGGCGAAACCCCAGTCGCGCTGGGAGTCGAGATTGCCCATGAAGAGCTTGTCCTGCATGCCGTGTTTGATGCGGCCGACGGCGCGGGTGATTTTGCGTGTGACGAAAGTTTCACCGCGGCGAGGCGATTCGTGGTTGAACAGGATGCCGTTGCAGGCGAACAAGCCGTAGGCCTCGCGGTAGTTGACGGTGATCCAGTGGGCGTACACCTTGGCCACGCCGTAGGGCGAGCGGGGATAGAAGGGCGTGGTTTCCTTCTGCGGATTTTCCTGCACCTTGCCGAACATTTCGGAAGTGCCGGCCTGATAGAAGCGGACGCGGCGACGGGTGTAATCCTGGAACTCGCGGACGGCTTCGAGCAGTTTGAGCGTGCCCACGCCGTCGGTTTCGGCGGTGTAAACGGGCATGTCGAAACTGACGCGCACGTGGGATTGGGCGCCGAGGTTGTAAACTTCGTCCGGCTGCACTTCGTCGAGGATTCGACGAAGGTTATTGGCGTCGGTCAGATCGCCGTAGTGGAGTTTGAGTTTGACGTTGGGATTGTGCGGATCGCGGTACAGGTGGTCGATGCGATCGGTGTTCAAGCCGGAGGACCGGCGGATCAGGCCGTGAACGGAATAACCCTTGCCGAGCAGCAATTCCGAGAGATAGCTGCCGTCCTGTCCCGTGATGCCCGTGATGAGTGCGATTTTGCCGGCCATGCGATCTCCTGTGTTTTCGCGGTGAAACCCATTATATCGGCTGTTTGGGCGGCGGGCTTGGTATCCATCGAGGCGGAGATTTGAAGTTCGTTAATTCCGTCGTCCGGAAAGGACTCAAAGACAGGGTTCAAAACAACCGATATACTGACCACCCAAAACACTTACGCGATGTTTGTCCGAAGCCATTGTGTCCGGGCCGACGGATCGTGTGAATTGGAAGCAAAGCATTGCCCAATCGGAACCGAATGAGTTTCAGGATCGCATGAAAACCACAAGCTCTCAAACACGTGCCATGCAGCCAACATTGAGTCGCCCGATTCGCGTCGTGTTTTGCTGGAGCGACATCAGCGGCTACATGGCCGCGTGTTGGCGGGAATTGGCCCGGCGGCCCGATATGGATTTGGCGGTGCTGACGACATCTTCTTCATTCCCGTGGGGCGAAGAAACCCGCCGGGGCATTCCCAAGTATCTTCAGTTATCGCCGGAGCAGTTCAACGATGGAAAATCCGTTCAGGAATTTGTCGTCGGCCATCAACCCGACGTCGTGGTTCTGAGCGGATGGAGCCATCCGCAATACCTCCGTCTTGCCAAGCTGCCGGCGCTGCGGCAGGCCCGATGTATTCTGGCGATGGACACGCCGTGGCGTTGGGAACTGCGACAATGGCTGGCGCGGTACAAACTGGCCGGTTTTTTTCGACGCATGTCGGGCGTCGTGGTCACCGGCGAACGCTGCTGGCAATATGCCCGCCGGTTGGGGTTTGCCGAAGATCGCATTCTGCGCGGCGTGTACGGCGTGGATGACGACCTGCTGTCTTCCGCGATGACCACACGATGCGCGAATGCAAAACCCTGGCCCCACAGTTTTTTGTTTGCCGGGCAATACACGGACAGAAAAGCCGTCGGTGTCCTGACCGAAGCTTACAAACAGTATCGGCGTGACAATCCCGATCCGTGGAAGCTGATCTGCTGCGGGCAAGGTCCGCTCAAATCCAAGCTGTCGGGAATCGAGGGATTGGAAGACCGCGGGTTTCTGACCCCGAACGATTTGCCGAACACGATGGCCGAATCGGGATGTTTCGTTCTGCCCAGCCGCTACGATCCCTGGCCTCTGGTGATTGTCGAATCGTGCGCGGCGGGTCTGCCGGTCATCTGCTCCGGGGCCTGCGGCAGCCACATCGAACTGGTCCGCTCGTTTTATAATGGACGGGTGGTCGGCACGGGCGATGCCGGAGCGCTGGCCGAGGCGATGCGATGGATGCAGGATCACGCCGCTCAACTGCCCGAAATGGGCCGCCGAAGCCAGGTGCTGGGTGCCGCCTATTCCGCCCAGATGTGGGCCGAGCGGTGGAGCGACTTCATGAAGCGAATCCGCGAGGATGACAAACTCGTTTGATAACCTCAAGGATATCCCCCATGCCATTGCCGACACTCTCCATCGTCACCCCCAGTTACAACCAGGCGAAATACCTGGACGAAACCATCCGTTCCGTGCTTTGCCAGCGCGATCAGGTTCACGAATACTTCGTCATCGACGGCGGCAGCACCGACGAATCGGCTTCCGTCATCCAAAAATACGCCTCCCAAATCGACCACTGGGTTTCGGAAAAAGACAAGGGCCAGTCCGACGCCATCCAAAAGGGGTTCTCCCGCGCCACCGGCGACATCCTCTACTGGCTTAATTCCGATGACGTGTTGCTTCCCGGCGCACTGGCCAAAGTGCGACAGGCCTTCGCCGATCATCCGCGATGGGATGTGCTGACGGGTTACGGCTGCTGGATCGACGCCGATTCCCGCATCACCAAGGTCTTCCGCATGGGCCGCGAATCGGCCCGTCTGGCGCGGGGCGGGTGTATGCACGTCTGCCAGCAAACCTGTTTTTTCAAACGCGAAATCTACGAACGCGTGGGCGGATTGAACCTCGATCTGCACTGCATCATGGATGTCGAATTGTGGGCCAGGATGTTTGAAGCCGGCGCGGTCTGGGGGCTGGTCCCGCAATACCTGGCCGGGTTCCGCCGACACGACCTGGCCAAGGGCTCCGCCTGGAGCAAGGAATATGCCGATGAACATGTTTGGGCGGTCGAACATTATCCCGGATATTGGGATGGCGGCTCCCGCTCCATGCGTCTGCTGCACATGATGGACCAACTGCTCACCGGACGCCGCCTGCGTGCCTGGCTGGACGGACGCCGCTGGATCGGTCAAAAGATAACCGATGTGTTGGGTGAATGGAACGTGGATTTGGGGTAGAGGCCGGCCCCGCGCGCGTCAAAACCGCTCCCGCTCTTCCATGCTTCCGTGAGATCGCATCATGTTCATTCTCTACGCATTATTGATTACTTCGACCGTCCTGCCACAGAGTACTTGGCGTGCCTTGCGCGTCAACGTCGGCGTTCCGGTGGGCCTCACCGAAGGCCTGATCCTGCTGGGCTTGATCTGGGCGATGTTCCCCAGCAGAAAACGCCTCGAATGGGCCATGCCCGCGCAACATCCCCTGCTGACCCTTTTGCTGTTCTTGTTTCCGCTGGTCACGATCATGGCATTCGCGGTCGGTATCTCCAGCGGCAACGAAATGTATCGCGTCGTCAGCACCGCCAGGGACTTCATCCTTCTCCCCCTGGCCATGTTTGTCACCTATCGGCTCATCCATACCCCCGGCCAACTCAAGACGTTCCTCAAAGTCGCCGTCCTGTGCGCCATCGTCGGCGGGTTCTTCCTCCTGTTCAGCGTCGTTGTCCTCGGCCAGAAAGTCCAGGAAGTCGAAAGCGTCATCGAACTACGGGAAGGCAATCAATTCACCGCCGCCATCAATGTCGCCTCCCCCCTGGGCGTCACCTTCCTCTTCTTCGCCCTGATGAGCGATCGTATCCATCTCCTTCCCCGCAAATGGGCTTATGCCCTGGCCACCTATTGTCTCCTCATCGTGCTCTTCACCTTCTACCGCAGCAGTTGGGTCGCATGCGCCTTCAGCGCGTTCTGCCTCATCTTCATCCTGCCCCTCGGTTCACGATTCGAGCGAATGTTTCGTTCCGCCATCGTCGTCATGATCGCCGGCATCTTCCTCTACATGAGCATCGTGGCCGTAGGTGCGATCATTCATCACGACCTGATCGGCCCGATCAACAACCGTCTGCTCACCCTCGTGCCCGGCGCTCACACCAGCGAGGAATCTCATGCCTGGGATAGCCGCGCCGGCGGCATCCAGGCCGAACTGAAAATTTGGTCCGAATACCCCCTGACCGGCATGGGCTTCGGATACTGGGCCAACCCCCGTCTGCCCCAAGGCATCAGCTACGGCCACAATGTCTTCACCAGCGAACTGGCCACCGGCGGGCCCCTTTGCCTGCTCTGTATCCTGCTGGCGGTCGTCGGCCCCTGGGTGGTCTCCAAACGCGTGATTCAAACCGCCTCCTCCCCGACGATCCTGTTCACCGGCGTTTACGGATACGTGAATCAAGCCACGATATTCGCGCTGATGGGCGCCACCGCGTCCATCAACAACCTCATCGGAGCCGTCATCTGCGGAATGGTCGGCGGCATGATCCTGCGTGCTCGTGAACTCGCCCTGATCGAGGCCCATCGGGCGGGAATCGGCCCGCATTCCACCTATCAGGCCAATGCAGCGTTACCCGCCGATTTCTGAGGATATGAATCCTGTCGCAACCGTGAACCCTAACGCCGTCCTGACGACCAGCAGGGATGGGATAAGACGTGCAACAACACATGATGCGGATATTATTCGATCACAGCGCCTTTGTGGAATGGAGGTACGGCGGGGTATCTCGCTATTTCTCCGAACTGATTCCGCGCGTCGCTCAAAAAACGCCTGTGGAACTGTTCATGGGATTACACATCAACCGATACGGACTGGATCGGCATCGGCAAGCCATGGCGCGTTTCGCCGGTTGCCGTCGTCCGTTCATCCGCAAGACGCATCGTGCCGCGATGTTTTTGAGCAACCAGTGGTTTCAACGCTTCACCCGCCGAAGCCATGCTGACATCTACCACACGACATATGAAGCGATGCTGTGGCCGGACTTTCGCGGACGGCGGGTCATCACGATCCACGACCTGACTCCCGAAAAGTTTCCGCAGTTCTTCGCCTGTTCCTCCGCCTCACTGGCGCACAAACGGACACTGGCCCAAAGAGCCGACGGCATCATCTGCGTTTCGGAAAACACCCGCCGCGATGTCATCGAACTTCTGAATGTGCCGCCTGAAAAAACCTGCGTCGTGTACCACGGCAATTGTCTGAACATGCAAGTCACCGAACCTCGGGCCGTCGTCGAACCCTATCTGCTCTATGTCGGAATGCGGCGCGGCTATAAAAACTTCATCCGACTGGTCGAGGCATATGCGTCCGATCCCCGTATCCACCGGGAGTTTTCGCTCATATGTTTCGGGGGAGGATCTCTGACACCCGATGAAGTCCAACGGATTCAATCCCTGGGAGTTGCGGGTCGTATCCGTCAGTTCGGCGGGCCTGATACCCTGCTGGCCAATTTATACACCCACGCCACGGCTTTCATTTATCCCTCCCTCTATGAAGGGTTCGGCATCCCGCTGCTGGAAGCGATGCACTATAATTGCCCCATCATCGCCAGCAGAGCAAGCTGTTTCCCGGAAATCGCCGGCGATGCCGCCGTTTATTTTGATCCGGACAATACCGATGATATTGTAAGACAGATTGTTACCGTTATCGGCGATGGCCCAAAACGAGCTGAAATGGTCGAAATGGGTCGCATACAAGGTACGAAATATTCTTGGGATCGTTGCGCCGCTGAAACCGTAAATTATTATCGGGTGCTGCTAAGTTAGAGTAAATTTAGATGCCGTGTTATTTTTTGCCACATGATTCGAGAAAAACATGTTATACAGAAAGATCCTCAATATGGGTATTCTTCGGGAACTGTTTAAGCGCCGTCTGTTGCGTAAGAACATTGTTCTCAGCCGGCCTCCCGGACAATTCAGCGTCGGCGAGTACAAGTTGCGGCGCCTTCAACAGCGCGGCTTTGTGGTCGAGCGCGCGGTGGACGGCGGCGCGGCGGAGGGGGGGTGGACCGCCTCGCTGAAAGAGGTCTATCCCAACGCGGCGATTCTGGCCGTCGAACCGCGGGAAGACGCGCAAATCCACCTTCAGCAGCTAGGCCGTAACCTGTCCAAAGTAGTCATCGCACAGACGCTGCTTGGGGCCGAAACAGGTCAGGTTCCTTTTCACGTCTCAAAAGAACAAAGCTCCGTTCTTCTGAGCAATGAGTCGGGCCACGTGGGGAAAGTCCGGGACTGTCCGATCACGACCATGGACGAGTTGGTCGAACGACTAAACTTCGGATACCCCGACCTCATCAAGCTGGATTTGCAGGGTTATGAACTGACCGCGCTCAAGGGGGCGACCCGGTGCATGCGACACGCACAGGCCGTCCTTCTGGAAGTGTCCTTCCTTCCGTTCTATCAGGGCATGCCCCTGCTTTACGATGTGGTGACATTCATGCACGATCAGGGCTATGAGTTGTATGACGTTTGGGGCTTGTGGCACAGACCCCTGGACGGCGCGCTGGCGCAGGGCGATGTGCTTTTCCTCAAAGCGGATCACCCGCTGCGAAAAGACCATCGCTGGTCGCAAAATGGATAAGCAACGGGGGAAAGTAAGAGACATGCGACTTTTATAGCGACATCGCCTAATCACTTTCGCGATTATTGCCCGGCGTACCATGCCAATGCTGCCCCCGAATGGTTCTGAAATGTCTTGACGCAATTCAAAGTTGAGCCGTTCGCTTTCAACCGTTCCGACAACCACACCTGATCCAGGGGGGCGTGCAGTTCGACAACCATGTTGCGAACACATCCGATCCAATCCTTGCAATTTTCAAACAACTCTTTTTCCGATCCCTCGATATCACATTTCAACAAGTCGATTTGCTTCCAACCCGTCTTGGCCAGAACATCTGGAATCGTCCACACTTCGACTGAATCACTGCTCGCCTGATCTTCCGCGCCCAACCGCAATTCATTACTGCCCCCGGCGCTCGAGTCGATGGCGGCTCGCCGCCGGTGTCCGCCGATGAATCCCTCGGTCAGTGTCAGGTGTTTGGGATCCGACAAATCCGCATGGTTACGACGGATCATGGCCAGATTATCCGCCGAGGGTTCCACAACGGAAAACGTCGCGTCCGGCCAAAGCGACCGGAAGTACGCCACCGAGTATCCCACGTTGCCCCCCAAATCCAAAATCGTGCGAATCGGCTCCCGAACTGTTTGCCGGGCATGTTGATATTCCCCTGCTTGAAATAATTCGAGCAGCGTCATCAGGTCTGTTGTGCCGGGTCGGCAATACAATGGGAAGGAACATCCTCGTACCCGAAGCGGTATCGCATTATCAGCCGCGGTGCCGAGGCGTTGTCCGGCACTCCATGCCCGATACATGCGATAGGCCCGGAGAAGGGAAGACGTGTCGGCGAAAACGTGTCGCCATCGATTCAGAGTCCGAATTTTGTTCAACATCGGCATCGTTCTCCTGATCGGATTGGGCAAGGGCATCTGATATGCCATAGTTTATCTGATTGCCTCGAAACACGAAAGAAGTGTAATATATGCTGGCTGGATATAAGTTTGCCGAAGCATTCTGGAAGGAGACATGTCGTGAATGCTGGATACATAAAAATCTTCGCTGGATTGTTGCTTCTGACGGGATGGCAAGTGATGCCCGTCCGGGGACAAGCCCCGGCTCAATCGACTTCCGCCATGTCCGAAAGCGATGCGTTGCAACTCTTTTCGTCCCTGTTCGGCAAGCGTTACGCGGAGGTGCAGCGCACGCCGGACCCCAACGATGACGCCGAGTTGGCCAAGCTGATCGTCGATTCCGCCGATCAACTGAAAGACAATCCCGTGTTTCAGCGGTTTTGCTATGAGCGGGCGATCGCGCTGGCGGGGGACCGGCCGGAGGCGGTCGATTCGGCGATCACCGCGACGCAGCGGCTGGTCGATCTGAAAACCGATCCGGTGAAGTGGTCGCAGAAACTGGTGGAACTGTATCAGTTGAAATATCGCACCGCGGCGATCGGCGACCGATCCGCGGCGGCGGAGAAGTTGGTGCAGGCCGTGAAGGACGCGGGGCGGTTGCTGCAATCCCTGAGGCGAAGCACCGAGGCGATCACCCTCTACAAACTGGCGTTGCCATATGCCCGCGCGATCAGTTCGCCGGGTACCGATGAGATCGGCAACTGGATTTCCGATGCGCGGGCGCAGGCGCAGGTTGACGCCCAGGTGGCCGCGCTGGAAGCGAAGATGGCCTCCGATCCCACCGCCGAGACCGCCGGGCAATTGATCCATTTGTTGATCCGCAACTACGACGACGCGGCGGGCGCCCGCAAATGGCTCGCCGCGGCGAATGATCCGCAACTGACCCAACGGATCAATCTGCTGGGCATGGAGCCGGAAAAAGTTTCTTCGGAGGACTTGCTGGACTTGGGGCTTTGGTGGAAATCGCTCGCATCGGAAGTCACAGGCGTCAGGCAGCGCGCCTTGCTGGTCCATGCGCAGCAGGCGATCCAGACGGCGGTGGATCGCAAGGATTTGGCGGGAGTCAACCAGATCAAGGCCAACCTGACGATTCAGGAGGTCAACGCAACCATCGCCAAAATTGATGAAGCCAAGACACAAGCCGCCCCATGCCGCATTGTTATTTGGAATCAGCATAATGGCGACAGAAAGGATCGCGGAACCGAGAAGATCAATGTGCGAATGTATTTGCGCGATCGGGAAGTTTTTGCCCAGACCGATATTTCGATGCCTTGGTCACCCGACAAAGATGAGCAGGTGGTGATATTTCCACCTTCCAAAGCTTTCGACCGAGTCCGGGTGGAAGTGACTAAATGGGTACATTGGGGAGGCGGGTTTTCGGAAATCCAGGTGTATATAGGTTCAACTTTGATTTCTCAAGGCAAACCGGCCCGAAGCAGCGATACCTTTGTCGGTGGGCACTTTACGGCGGATCGCGTCACGGATGGAATAACGACATCCGAAAACTACAGAAATGGGTACTGGTTGCTCCCCGACAACACCGCCGGTTGGGTCGATGTTTATCTCAGCGGGCAACCTCCAAAGCCGTGAATGGGACGCGACGTCCCCAATGCGATATTCATGGGTAACTGGTAAAGTGTCGATGGGTTGAACGACACTCTGTTTTGAATACTCATGAATATCGGCAAAGGCCCCTATGCCTGACATATCAGGAACCGACATGATGAGTCGAATGCGGCAGGCCGCGAAGATGCTGCGCATTCGTCCTTTTGACATGACCACCGAACAGGGGCGGTCGATGGAGCGGTATCGGCGGATCGCGCTGTCCGCCGCCGGGTCGGCCGGGGGCAAAGTGGTGCAGATGGTCGTCATGCTCATCTCCGTTCCGCTGGCGGTGGAATATCTGGGCAGGGAGCGGTTCGGCCTGTGGTCCACGATCACGACCACGGTGGCGATGGCCAGTTTCGCGGACCTGGGCGTGGGCAACGGCATGATGACCCTGCTGTCGCACGCACAAGGACGGGAGGATCGTGACGCAAGCATTCGCTGCATTTCCAGCGCGTTTTTCATCCTGTGCCTGATCGCCTGCGTGGTTCTGCTGCTGTTCGGCGCGGCCTATTCATGGATCCCCTGGCCGGAGGTTTTCAACGTCACCGGGTCGGTCGCCAGGCGGGAAGCCGGGCCGGCCACCACGGCGCTGGTGATCGTATTCGCATTGAACATCGCACTGGGTGTCATCGGTCGCATCCACCAGTCCTTGCAGGAGGGCTACGTCAACAGTTTCTGGGGCATGCTCGGCAGCGCGCTGGGCCTGGTGGGATTGCTCGCGGCGATTCACGGTCAACTCGGGCTGGCGTGGCTGATCGCGTTGGTCAGCGGTACCACCGTATTATCAACGCTGTTCAACGGCGTGGTGCTGTGGGGCTGGCATCACACCTGGTCGCGCCCGCGGCTGTCCGCCTTTTCATGGAAGACCGCAAGGCGGGTCATGCACGTCGGCGGGTTGTTCCTGGTGCTGCAAATCTGCGGCGCGGTGGCATATCAGGCCGACAGCATGGTGATCGCCCAGGTGCTGGGCGCCGAATACGTCACCGAATACAACATTCCGTATCGACTGTTCATGATGGCTCCGACGGTGCTGGGTTTTCTGATCGGACCGTTGTGGCCCGCATATGCCGAGGCGCTGGGCAGAGGTGATGTGGCTTGGATTCGCAGAACCCTGCGACGCAGTTTATGGCTGGTGCTGATTGCCTCTGTACCGCCGTCACTGTTGTTGATGGTTTTCGGCAGGTCCATCCTTCACCTGTGGGTCGGCGATCAGGTGCATCCCACCTGGCGACTGCTGGTCGGCATGGGGTTGTGGGCCGTGCTGCTGGGCGTTTCCAGCGCGCTGGCGATGTTCTTGAACGCGATGAACGTCGTGAAACTTCAGGTGGTGTGTGCTGTTCTCATGACGATCTGCAACATCACGTTGTCTATTATCCTGACGCACTACATCGGCGTTTCAGGCGTCGTCTGGGGAAGCGTTATCGCGCAGACAGTCACCGTCCTGGTGCCCTTTGCCTTCGTGCTGCCGCGCCTGCTTCATCGGATTGTCCCGCCACACACTCCACCCGGCGAACCGCTTCAGGAGACGATTGAAAACGTCGAACCATGACCGGTCCGGCGGAATGATGCCAAACGCAAACACCGGGCGCATGCCGCGCCATCGGGCAAGAAAGCGGGACAGGCAAGAAAGCGGGACAGGTACGGTTTTACTTGCGTCTGCAAATCCGGTTTCTCACCACCCGTTCCATCCACGCCGCCTCCCCCATTGCCCGCCCCCGATTCACACATTCCCACAAAACCGTACCTGTCCCGCTTTCTTGCCTGGGGGACAGATTGTTTGGCGCAAGATCGTTGGGCCAACAGACTGGATAGACTCAGGATTTAGGACTCAGACCACCGAGGGTACCGATGCCTCGAATATACCCAATTGGGATAGTGGTGGCCGGTTCAAGTTCCTTGACCCAGGTGTCAATGGTTCACGTACTTACAAAGCACAATTGTATATGAAGTTTAAAGACACCACTACCCACACATGCTTTGTCCAGTTCAACGCCAAGAGCAGAATCGTATACTGCGTGTATCTTGCAACCTCGTTCGAGTGTTGGGGCAAGTGCTGGTTTTGGAAGCAGATGGGACTTACGGAGGACCAGACGCCTGCAGAAACGACCGATCCATCCCTCGACAGGAACAAGCTCTTGCTTCGCCTCACTGCTCAAGGCTGGTCGTTTGGTACTGCCTATGAATGCGTAACTCCTTATGGGAAGATGTATTTTATTGGTCACGGAAATACGGGCTATCTCAATATCTCTGGGACTGTTTATGCGGGGTTCAAAGGGCCTTCGTCCCAAGGGGGAACTGGATCGGGTGACCCTATTTATGATCTGAACAACCACTCGCTATCCCACAACACAATGGTTGATCTGTATGCGTGTCACACCGGAGACGCCCCTAGTGTTTTGTCATGTCTAATGTTTAGGATTGCCGATGAACCTGCTGTCCGGCGAGGGTCGCCGGGGAATCAGCAGGGAGGCACCGATGCGTAAGAAATATGTGGTTCGTTTGTCGCAAG
>JBAYVY010000014.1:0-21431 GCA_041674345.1 Phycisphaeraceae bacterium
AAAAACGGCGTTTTTGACCCAAAAACGAGGGTTGCAAGAGCCAAAATCGACCTTTTTCGTTAGCTTTCATTGGCTGACCCTCATTATTGGCTCAAAAACGGCGATTCTCCGTGAACGGTTACCGTTGGCGAATCCGTTCGACCATGTCGGTACTGGACATGCCATCTTGGATCGGCAAACGACAGCCATTCGCCCCACAAATTGCTCAGGTTGTTTTGTTGCAGCGCCTTACTGGCGTGTCGCTGCCGTCGTGTCGTGTTTGCCCGGACCGGAACATGGGGTGGCCCTGAGGGGAGGGAGGGGAATTTCTGATTTCTGATTGCTGATGTCACGCGCGGGGCCTGACGGCCGCCGCTAAACTTTCGACTTTCGGGGGCGATTGTAGATCGGGGGTGGGGGATGTGCAATGTGCGATGTGGATGTGCGATGTGGATGTGAAGCGAGCCGCGTTCCGGGGATGTTTTCAACGCGGGTTCCGGGGTTCCGGGGTTCCGGGGTTCCGGGGTTCCGGGGCGGCGAGCCGGCGCGTTCGGGGGGGTGCCCGCCGCGACACGCGGCGGCTCGCTTCGACATTCGTCATTGGTCATTCGTCATTCATTCGTCATTCGGATTTCGTCATTCATCCACCCCGGTGTGTGACAAAACCGGGGAAATCGGGTTCAATGTCGCCATGATCTGGATTTGGATCGCATTCATCGTTTTCATTCTCGCCATGCTGGCGATGGACCTGGGCGTTTTCAACCGCAAGGCGCATGCGGTGTCGCTGCGCGAGGCGTTCGCGTGGACCGGCGTGTGGGTGTCGATGGCGATGGCGTTCAACGTGCTGATCTACTTCATGTACCAGCACCACTGGTTCGGCGTGGGGCAGACCGTCGGCGAACAACTCACCGGTTCCGACGCGGCGCTCAAGTTCTTCACCGGCTACATCATCGAAGAATCGTTGTCGCTGGACAACATTTTCGTGATCGCGTTGATACTGGCGTATTTCCGTGTGCCGCAGGCGTATCAGCATCGCGTGCTGTTCTGGGGTGTGCTGGGGGCGATGGTGATGCGGGGCGTGATGATCGCGCTGGGCGTCGCGCTGATCCGCCACTTCAGTTGGATCACCTACGTGTTCGGCGGGATTCTGATCTTCACCGCGATCAAGATGCTCCTGGCCAAGCATGACAACCCCGACCCGGACCACAATCCACTGGTGCGGCTGGCCAAACGCTGGCTGCCGGTCACGGACGGTTTTCGCGGGCAGGCGTTGCTGGTGCGTGAGAACGGTCGGCGGATGATGACGCCGCTGATGCTGGTGTTGCTGACGGTGGAAAGTACGGACTTGTTGTTCGCGGTGGACAGCGTGCCGGCCATTTTCGCGGTGACGACCGATCCATTCATTGTTTTCACGTCGAACATTTTCGCCATTCTGGGTCTGCGCAGCATGTATTTCGCGTTGGCGGCGGTGATCGAGAAGTTCCGTTATTTGAAGACGTCGCTGATGTTTCTGCTGGGGTACATCGGGGTGAAGATGCTGCTGATTCACCATTACGAGATTCCCACGGTCGCGTCGCTGGGGGTGATCGCGGGGATTCTGGGGACGGGGGTGGTCGCGTCGATCATCGCTTCACGGCGCGATGTCAAGGCGGGGGAATAAACCGGAGGAAACTGGCGTCATTCATCCTGATTCCGTATATTGGTCGTCCGCGATCAGCCAGGCGTTTGGCGGCAACCCCCCCCACTCTTTTCTTGTGGACAGACATTGATGATGCTCCGGCGAAACCCGCATCTGTGCCGATCACTGCTCCTGTGCGGCTTGTCATTTGCGATCCTCTGGGCCGCCGGTTGCAATGGTGATCCATTTGACAAGGAACCGACGGACCAACTGCGCCAACGCGCGAGCAATGAACTGAGTACGTTCAATTTTCAGCTCGCGGCGGACATGTATCACTCCCTGCTGGCGCGCACGCCGGGCGGCGATCCGACCCGCCCGGAGGTTTTGTTCGGCCTGGCGATGAGTTTGCAGAACGTCGTGCCGGCCACCGCGGTGAACATCGAGGAATCCCGCCGAACTTTCGAGCAATTGCTCAGCGAATCGCCGACCTGCACCTTTGCTCCGCCGGCGACGTTGCTGCTGGGGCGGATCGCGGAAGTGTCGGACTACATGGACGACCCGGTCGATCTGGAAGGCGCCCGCCAATGGTATGAGAAGGTGATCGCCGGCTGGCCGGGTCAGCCGATCGCGGATGAAGCGGCGCTTCGCATCGGCGGCACGTACATTCAGCAATATGACGACCGGGCGGCGATCGAACAGGGGGTGCGTTATCTTCGGGACTGGCTGAAGGACAGGCCGAACAATGAAATGGCGTCGGTGATGTGGCAGTACCTGGGGCAGACCTACGAACTGTCGCTGGACAATCCGGGCGAGGCGTTGAGCGCCTACCTGGAGGCGGATCGGATCGGTCTGGTGAATCAAACGCTGGCGGGGCGGATGTGGTGGCATATGACCGAACTGGCGGAGAAGCTGGGGCGGACCGAGACGGCGGTGACGTATTACAGGAAGATCGTGACCGAAGCGCCCCGCAGCGGTCGGGCGTGGGAGGCGCAGCAGGCATTGCGACGGATCAGCGAAGCGCATCCTGAAATGCGCATCGTGATCCCGGAATTGCGATCGTTCATGGGCGACGCCGCGCGGGAAATGACCGATCAGCCGGAGCAAACACCGTGAAAGCCAAGAAGCTTCTGAACATGAATATGGTGGGCCTGGTGTTTCTGGCCGCGGCATTCGCGATCAGCGTGTACCGGGTGATGACGCTGACGAAACAGACGACCAGCACGGACAACCAGAAGATCGTGACGATTCTGCACTGGCAGTTGGAAGCGGGGTATCGCGATTCGCTGGACCGGGTGATCGCGGAATACAACAATTTGCCGCGGGTGAAAGAGGCGGGGGTGATCGTCCGGCAGATGGGGGTGACCGAACGTGTTTACGCCCAGTTTCTGAACATCCATTTGTTGTCGGGCACGGCGCCGGACCTGAGCGAAAAAGGCATGGCGAGCATGACGGGCGGCGATTACACCGGGCGCTTCTATGAGCCGCTGAGCAATTACGCGACGGCCCCCAATCCTTACAACAACGAACAGACCCTGCCGAAGGACATGGACCCCGAACTTCGCAAGGTGCTGGAAACCGGCCCCTGGCGTGACACGTTCGTGGACGGCATGAGAGGCGGGTGGGATGACAAATTACAGGATTACTATTCGATCCCCACCAGTCTCTTCGGTTCGTATCGGCTGTACTACAACATCCCGATGTTACGGCAGGCCAGGCAGATGATCCGTGACGCGATGGCGTCCGACCCGCATCCGGCGTGGTTCGCGGACGTCATTCTCCGCAAGAACGCCGACGGCAAAGATGCAGGGTTCGTTTCGCTGGATGACGGTTTCCGCCAGTGGGCGGCCGGCGATGATGTGCCCGACACGCTGGGTCGGTTGATGGTCGTCTGCCGCGCCATCCGGCAGATGAGCGTGGACACCGGCAACAGCAAGCTGGTGCCGATCGCCGGTTCGAGCTATTCGGCGGGCATATTCACCGGGCAATTCGTGGTTCCGTTCACCTACGGCATGTCGAGGCAACTGGATTTCAACGGCGATTCATCGGTGACGGCGATGGAAGCATATGCGGGGTATCAGCGGGGCGTGTGGAACTTCAAAGACCCGCGCATCGTGGGATATTTCGATTGCGTCCGCGTCATCTGCGAGCAGTTTCCGGTGGGATTTCTGGGGCTGGACCGGGAACAGGCGATGCGCCGATTCGCGGATAAAAACGCGTCGATGATCGCCACCGGCGCCTGGGACGCCGGCGGCATTTTTCAGCAGGCCGAGGGCACACCCGTCACCGAAACGACGCGAGTCTATCCCGGTGACACGGTGACGGAAATCAACGGTGAGAAGCGGCTGAACTTCAAGTTCAAGGTCGGCATCATGCCGTTCCCCATGCCGGCGGCCGGTGAACGTTGGGGGGAAGTGACCTCACACGTTCGCATCAGCGAAGCGGGGACCAATGCCGGGGCGAACTACGGGTTGTATCAGCGGTCTCTCAACAAGGAATGGGCCATCGACTTTTTGCAATATCTGACCAGCTATTCGGTGAACCAGAAGTTCAACCGCGGCGCGGACTGGATTCCGTGCATCGTGGGCACGACGCCGGCCGGTCAGATGCGGCCGTTCACGCCGGACCCGCGGGGCGTCCTGGGCGGCGCGCGGCTGGAGTTCGCCGCCGGCGGAGCGAACTTCTGGACCGTGTTCCAGGGCCAGTTGTGGAACTACGAACTGGGTGAGATCAAATACGACCAACTGGTCGGCCAGGTCACCGACGCCATGGCCAACGACCGCACGGGCCTGGCCCGGTACTGGTACGACACATGGGACACGGATCGCACCGCCACACGCAATCAGGACCGGATGCTGGCGGTGTACGCCATGCGAATGCTGACCCAACCCAGCGCCGATGCGACGGCGAAATACAAGCGGGGCCTGCTGGCCAGTGTCATCGCCAACAACGGCACCAGCGTCAAGCAGATGTGGCATGCCCAGTTCCCCGACAAGCCGTTCCCGCGGTTTTAACATGATTGACCGTTGAGGTGCCCCCGATATGCCGACGACTTCCACCACGCTCACCGACGCCCGATCCGTTCCGCCGACGCCCGATGCGCCGCGGGCCGCCGGAAAGTTGCGGTCCCGAATCCTGGAACGCTCCAAGTTGTATTTGGTGCTTTACCTGTTGATGTTGCCGACGATCGTGTCGATGCTGGTCTTCAGCTACTACCCCAAGATCGACGTCATCATCAAGGCGTTCTACAACTGGACGCCTCAGACGGTGCAGGAATACATCGGCGTCAAAAACTTCCTCGACGCCGCCAGCGATCCCATCTTCTGGCAGTCCTTCAAAGTCGTCGCCATCATGCTCGTCGCCAACCTCTTCAAGATGATCCCCGGCATCGTCGTCGCCATCGCCATGCACCGACTGATCTCCAACCGCTGGCGCTACATCTATCAAGTCCTCTTCGTCATCCCCATGGTCATTCCCGGTCTGGTCTGGCTGCTGATCTGGAAAAGTTTCTACGATCCCGACTTCGGCCTGCTCAACAAACTACTCAATATGTCCGGCCTGATGAGCGTCCTGGCGTGGTTTGACGGCACCAGTTTACAGCACACCGCCACCGTCACCACCGCCATCTCGCCCACCGGGCAAGCCATCACCCAGTCCGCGCAAATCGCCGATTACACCGGCCTCATGCCCCGCATCGCCGAGTTCCTCCATCCGATCATTCACGGCTGGTATCAGGTCAACGAGGCCGGTCAGCGGATTCTTTACCAAACCCAGATCGGTGACAAAATCGTCTCCACCCCCCACCTGCTGTTTCCCGGTGTTGACCAGATTTTCGGCAGCGTTTGGGGACTGATCCTCCTCGGTTCGATGGTTCTCACCTTCATGTACGGCCGCGTCGAAGGCGCCAAACGCTGGAAAGGCCTGACGCTGATACTCACCTTCACCCTCGCCTGCCTCGTTCCCTCGCTGTTCGTCGTGACGCTGGGCGAACTGGTCGGCCTGACGCTCTGGGTCACGCTCCTGATCGCCGGCCTGATCGTCATGTCGCGCGTCCTGGGCACCAGTTGGATCATCTGGCCCTTCTGGATCATGTTCGGCGTGTGGGGCTTGTGGGGCGGATCCCCCCTGCCGCATCTGCCCCTGCCCGAAAATCTCGGCCCCGTCTCCGCATGGAACCACAGCGGTTTCCCCATGCTCCGTCTGCCGCTGCTCATCCTTGTCGCCGCCGCCATCACTGAACTTTGCAAACGAAACTTCGATCGCATCACCAGCCCCAACGTCATCCGATGGATCGGCATGTCCCTCATCGCCGTCGGGGCACTGCTCGTGGTCTTCGGCATGATCTGGACCACCCCCATCGGACAATTCGCCGAAGGCACGCCCGCATGGCTGGGCAATCAGTCGCTGGTGATCCCTTCGATCATCTTCTGGGGCTTCCCGTGGGTCGGCGTGGTCGGCGTGCTGATCTACCTGTCCGGCCTCCAGCAAATCTCACAAGACGTTTACGAAGCCGCCGAACTCGACGGCGTCAGCCCGCTGGGCAAGGCCTTCCGCATCGAACTGCCCCTCATCATGACCCAGGTCCGCATCAACCTCATCTTCATGACCATCGGCACGCTCACCAGCTACGAATTCTACCTCATCCTCCTCGGTCCCAGCGGCGGCCCCGGCAACGTCGGCGTCGTCCCCGGCCTCTACATGTATTCCAAGGCGTTCACCGACGGCAAGTTCGGCTACGCCTGCGCACTGGGCATGATCATGTTCTTCATGATCCTCCTCCTGACCATCATCTACCAACGCTACGTCAAGGTCGATAAATAACCCCGCGCTGTGCGGGATGCGATTTGCGGGATGCACCCCACACCCCGCACACCACACCCCGCACACCGCACACCGCACACCGCACATGTCCCACAAAATCAGCAAAAAAGCCGAACTCACCAAGCACGCCATCATCCTCTTCGTGCTGTTCACCGCCTTCTTCCCCCTGTTCATCATGCTCGTCATCAGTTTCAAGAGCAATGACCAGTACAAGGCCAATCCCTTCTTCTTCGATCCGATCTCCAGTTGGCACTGGGACAACTGGTCCGTCGCCTGGGACATCGTCAAAAACTACATCGCCAACTCCGTCGTCATCACCGTCTCCGCCGTCTCCATCAGCACCAGCATGGTGATCCTCACCAGCTACGCCGTCGCGCGCTATCGTTTTCCCGGCCGCGCCATCGTCTATTACGGCATCATCGCCTCCATGTTCCTCCCCGGAACCGCCGCCACCCTCGTCACCCTCTTCTCCCTCCTCGAAGGCATGCACCTGATCAACTCCCTCTGGGCGCTGGTCGTCGTCGGATCGGCCGGCGGACAGGTCGCCGGTATCTTCATCCTCCGCCAGTTCATCGAAGACATCCCCAAGGAACTGTTCGAGTCCGCCCAGATCGACGGGGCCGGCCACATCACGCAAATCACCCAGATCATCCTCCCCATGTCCGGTTCCATCATCGCCACCATCGCCATCATGAGCTTCCTGGGCGTCTGGAACGACGTCATGCTCGCCCTGATCGTTCTCCGCGATGAGCAGAAACTCACCATCCCCGTCGGCCTGCTCCGACTCGAAGGCGAATACGTCAAACAGTGGGGCCAGATGATGGCCGGTTACGCCATCGCCTCCGTCCCCCTCATCGTCCTGTTCATCTTCACCATGCGATGGTTCGTCAAGGGCCTGGCCGCCGGCGCCGTCAAGGGGTGAGATTCGATGTTCAATGTGCGATGTTCAATGTGCGATGGAAGTTGTCTCACATCGCACATGGAACATTGAACATCGCACATTTTCTTCACTTCCGCTTCCGCCCCGAATACACCACCGCCACCCCGAACGTCAGCGGACGCGCCGCCACGCTCACGAACCCCGCCTTCACCAATTCCTTCAATATCGTCTGACGATCCACGAACGTGTTCACCGACCGCGGCAGATACCGATACGCCCCCGTCCGATCCCGCGACACCAGCGTCGCCGTCCAAGGCATCACGTGCCGGAAATACATCTGATACAAACCCCGCATCATCGCATTCGTCGGCAGCGAAAACTCCAAGATCACCAATCGCCCGTTCGGTCTTAGCACACGGTAAAACTCCCCGATCGCCTTCCGGGGGTCCGCCACGTTCCGCAAGCCGAACGCGATCGACACCACATCCACGCTCCGATCCGCGATCGGCAGACGCATCGCGTCCCCGTCCGCCAGCATCATCTCGCCACGATGCCGCTTGCCAACCGTCGCCTCGCCCGCCGGCCGGCGCTTCGTGTCCGCCACACGCAACATCTCATGCGTGAAATCCACTCCGATCACCCGCCTGGCGCCCGCGTCGGCGCACATCAACGACAAGTCTCCCGTGCCGCACGCCACGTCCAGCACCGTGTCCGTCGTCTTCACCCCCGCCGTCGCCACCGCGATCCGACGCCACGTCTGATCCCGCCCCATCGAGTGCAGGCGGTTGTTCAGATCGTAGCTCCGCGAAATCGCCGCGAACATCGCCCGCACACGCTTCGCCTTGTCAGGCATCGCATGGGGATCGCTCAACGTCCGCTCATTCCACACTTCTTGCGTTTGCGTCTGATTCACGCCCCCATTGTATCGTTCCCCGATTGCTTCCGGGGGCCGCTTGCGGCTTCGCGACGCCGCAACCCTCCCCATGCTATAATTCCCGCGGGTCACTCACTCTCACCGGGAGTCCATCATGCTTCGTCACATCCTGCGAATCGCCGCCCTCCTCCTGCTCACCCTTGCGGCGGTGGCCTGTTCCACCAATCCCGCCACCGGCAAAATGCAACTCAATACCCTTTCCGAGCCGCAGGAAATCCAGCTCGGCACCGAAGCCCAGCCCCAGTTCATCGAACAGTCCGGCGGACTGGTTCCCGATCAACCCCTCTGCGCCTACGTCTCCAACCTCGGCTCACGCCTGGCCAAACTCTCCGAACGCCCCGACCTGCCCTGGGAGTTCAACGTCCTGAACACCGACCAGGTCAACGCCTTCGCCCTGCCCGGCGGAAAAATCTTCATCACCCGCGGCCTCCTGTCCAGAATGTCCAACGAAGCCCAACTCGCAGGCGTCCTCGGTCACGAAATCGGTCACGTCAACGCCGAACACATCGGACAGCAAATGACCCGCGCCACCATCATCTCCGCCGGCGTCGCCATCCTCGGAGCCGCCACCGAAAAAGACTGGCTGGTCACCCTCGGCGGCGCCACCGGCGGCATCTACATGCTCTCCTTCTCACGCGACCAGGAATCCCAGGCCGATGAACTGGGCGTCCGCTACATGACCAAAGTCGGTTACAACCCCCAGGCCCAAATCCAGGTCATGGAAATACTGCAAAAAGCTGCCGGGGGCGGGGGGGCGCTCGAAATCTTCCAAACCCATCCCAACCCCGGCAACCGCATCAAAGACCTGCAAAAACTCATCCCCAAAGATTACGCCTACACGCAAAACAACCCCCAGTTCATCTTCAACGAACAACCCTTCCAAACCAACGTCCTGTCACGCCTGGCCAAATTGCCCCCCGCGCCGAAGAAAAGTAGCGAGTAGTGAAGAGAACTGCGCGTCTCACATACTCGCTACTCGCTACTCGCTACTTTTTCACAACTGCATCTTTCGGCGGAACGTCGTGCCGGTCTTGGCGATTTGCACTTCGACGCCCGCGGCGAGCAATTCATCCCGCAGCTTGTCCGACGCCGCGTAATCCTTCCGCGCCCGCGCTTCGTCGATTTCCCTGCATTTTTCTTCAATCCGCGCATCGTTCAAACCTCCGCCACTCGCCGACGGAGATTGCTTCAACACCTTCTCTTCCATCACCCCCAACACCCCGTCCATCCGTCGCAGCGCCGCCACATCACAACTTCCGGGGGTATTCACCCATTTGAACAATTCCCCCAGCGCCGCCGACACATTCAAATCATCCGCCAGCGCCTCGGCGAACGCCCGCTCCACCGCCGTGTCTCCCATCTTCGTTTCCAAACTTCCGGGGGCTTCGTCCCTTCCCGCCATCCCCCGTAATTTTCGCACGGCTTTTTCCGAATCCTCCAAACCCTTGGCCGTAAAGTTCGCGTTCGCCCGGTAATGCGTTCGCAGCAGTTCGTATCGCAGCACCGCCGGGTCCACGCCCTTGCCCAGCAGATCGCGCACGGTGTAAAAGTTGCCCTTGCTCTTGGACATCTTCGCGCCTTCGACCATCAGGTGCCGCGTGTGCAGCCAGTAGTTGGCGAACGGCTTGCCCGTCGCGCCGGTCGATTGCGCGATCTCGCATTCGTGATGCGGAAAAATGTTGTCCTCCCCGCCGGTGTGAATGTCCAGCGTCGTGATCGGCCGGCCGGCCAGCAGCGAATGCACACCCAAACTCATCGCCGAGCATTCGATGTGCCAACCCGGATACCCCACGCCCCACGGGCTGGGCCACTTCATCAAATGCTTGTCGTCCGGCTTCCACAACAGAAAATCCGCCGGGTTTCGTTTGCCCCGCTGATGCGCGTTCTCGATCCGGCCCCCCGCGCCGACCTGAAGCGCCTCCACCATATTCCCGCTCAACCGGCCATACTCCGCGAAGCTCGCCACGTCGTAATACACCGCCCCGTCGCCCGCCACATATGCGTGGCCCGCCGCCATCAGCGTGCCGATCATGGCGATCATGCGATCCACGTTCCCCGTCGCGCTGGGCATATGATCGGGGTACTCATCGGCGATTTTCAACCCCAGCGTTTTCGCGTCTTCCAAAAACGCCTTCGTGAAATATCCCGCCACCTGATACGGATCGTCGGGGTTTTCAACGTCAGCCGCCCCCTGCTTCTTGGCGCTCTTCAATCGCTGGGCGGCCAGTTCCATCTTATCCTGCCCCCCGCCGTCCGCCAGTTGGTCTTCGGTCATATGCCCGACGTCGGTAATGTTCATCACCTGCACGACCCGATGGCCGGCGAACTCGAAAAATCGCCGCAACAGATCGCCGAGAATGAACGCGCGGAAGTTGCCGATGTGGGCATAGTCATAAACGGTCGGCCCGCAGTGGTACATGCGCACCACGCCGGGTTCAACGGTTTTGAAATCTTCGATCCGCCGCGACAACGTGTTGTAGAGCTTGATCCGCATGGCCGAATTGTAGCAAATCACTCGCCCCCGGAAGTATGAAGCCGCACACGGCGAAAAACGCGATATCACCCGCTGAGCCCGATCACTTTGGGGCTCGGCGAGTCGGTAACATGAATATCGACCTCATCGCTGCGTTCGCCCCACTTGGCGACAATGTGATAGACAACGTGTTTCGCAAAAACCGCCGGGTCCAGCTTTGGTGCCCGATCCGTCACCACAATCGTGTACTGCGGCATCTCGCGTTTGGCTTTCCCGTCCGCCAATTTCGCATGAGCGTCATGTACCTGTTCTCGCGTCTTGAGTACTTCTCCTTACGGTCGAACGAGAATGGCACATCCGTTACTTCATCTACCTTGGCAACATCGCCGGTGGCCAGTGCCGCAAAGTATGCTTCCGCCACTTTCTGTTTCGCATCGGCCGACCTGGGTTCCTCGGCATGCAATGCAATCGCACAAAACAAACTCAACGCCACCAACGTGACCCATGCGACTCGCTTCATATGTTTTCCCTTGAAAATGATGTCCCGCCACCAAGCATAGCAATTCACATATCCAACGGCCCATTGCAAACCTGAAATCAATCACTGAATCCGATCGCCTTCGGCGTGTCCGAATCCGTCACATAGATGTCGATGGTTTCCATGCGTTCTCTGCCGGGCAGCGTGAGCGAAATGCGATAGGCGACGTGCTTGGGGAATATCGCCGCGTCGAGTTTCGGGGCCTTGTCCGTCAATTCAATCGTGTATGGCGGAACCGCGCGCTTGCCCTTGTCCGCCGCGATCTTGACGTGAACGGCTTCAACCTCCGCGCGCGTGCGCAGAATCTCCTTGCGATCCAGTGAATACGGCACGTCTATCAGCGCGTTGGCCTTCTCGACATCCGCAGAAGTAAGCGCCTCGAAGTAATCGGCGGCGACTTTCTGCTTCGCATCGACTTTTGTTTCCGCTGCGTTCAACGCCATGGTCAACGTCAGACACAATGCCCCGAACATCCCTGCGAGAATCGGTTTCATGTCATGTCCCCAAAAAGGGTGAGTGTGCAGCCCAAACAGACCGGCTTATTGTCCGAAGCGATACGCCCGGTGTCAAAGTTCATCGCTCAATAACGTCCCGTCCGGGCGCATGACAACTGGCGCACCTGCCTGAACGGGAGTCGCCCCCCCCCGACGATTTCACACGAAGGGCACGAAGAAAGGATCGTATTTAACTTAAATACGATCCTTTCTTCGTGCTTCTTCGTACCCTTCGTGTTGGTCTTCGGGGAAGAACAGGGGCCCAGAATGAATTCAAACCCCGCGTAGCGTGTCATGCACCCGTCCCGCCCGGTGAACCGGGCGGGACGAGGGCGACAGGTCAACCATGACAAACCCGCCCCCTTTGCCGGGGATCAGGGGGATCGCCTTTTTCATCGCCACCGCAATCGCCCGATCATGGCGTCAGGATGACCGTCGGATAGAGTTTGGGTGAGCGACTCGGTTCGGTGCCCGGCGGGGTGATGGTGAGGATGCGTTTGCGATAGTCGTTGTCCGCGTCGTTGACCAGGCAGCCGAAGCCGAACTTTTCGAGGGCTTTGAGTTTGACGGGTTCGACTTCGCGCGCGGGGATCGCCAGTTCATAGATGAGATAACCATCGTCGGTTTTATGAACAGCGACTTTCGCCGCGTTGACCATGCCGGTGTTGAGGAACGCCAGTTGTCGTTCGGGGGCGAACTCACGATAAAGCACGGCGGCGTCGGCGGCGGGGTTGGGGCAGACCATGAACGCCTGGTCGTTGTTGTCGTAGCCCTTGGCGGGTTTGCCGCGTGCATCGGCCCAGCCGTCCAAATAGAGCTGCAACCCATCGCCCTGCCACGACAGCGGCACGCTGGGGCCGGGCCGATACACATCATCACGCACCTTGAACGCGAGGTAGAGATTTTGTTCGTCCCACGCGGCGTGGAACTCGGCGGACAGATCGTCGGCCCCCTTCCAGGCCGGCGGCACGGGATACTGTGAGCGAAGTTTATCCGTCGCGCCCAGCGTGAACTGCATCTGATTGACCAGCGGCATCCGAAAGCAACCAGCCCAGTCGGACAAATCCCCGTCAAGGACGATCGGGTTTTTGCGCTTCGGCCACTTCATCCAGGTGCCGGTCAGGTTGAAGCTCTGATCCCTGACGCCTTCACTGACCACCTTCAGCGTCAGGTCGGTGGCGTTGACCTGATTGTCCGTCAGCGGCTGGGTCAGTATCCAGGCCCACTGACCGCGCGGGGCGATGTCCAGGTCCGCCTCGGCCAACCGTTCGGTTTGCCGCATGATCGTGGCGCGGCCCCTGAACGGGCGCCCCAGGGAATTGGCGATGACCAGATGCACCTGATCCACGGATCGCAGGGCCAGATAAGGGAACAGTTCGCCGCCGCTGTCACTGACAGCCAGGGCGAGTTGATCGAGGAATGAATCCATGCTTGCGACCGGGCCGACGATGAATTGCGGGAACGGGCCGACACGCAACTTCGCCGGCATGGCCGCGCCACCGCCCATGAAGTCGATGACCTGCGAGGCGGGCAGCGCGGTCGCCAGCGTGCCGACATCGAGCATCGGACCGGGCGATCGGCCGCGATCCACCTCGTCATCGGCGGCCCAGATCGCGGCCACGGGTTGATTCTTTTCGTTCTGGAAAACGTAGCAGCGGATGTTGGCCGCGAGAACCAGATCGCGTTTGAACGTCGCGTTGCCGAGCACGCGCACCAGCGTGTTGGCGGCGAAGACCACCGGGCGGGGCGTCAGATCAATGTCGCTGTGACTGTAACGCAGGAAGCCCCAGTCCACGTCGAGTTTGACGCGATCGGAATACTTCAGCGACACCAGCCAGCTTCGCGCCGTGTAGGCCGCGGCCATTCGCTCGCCCCAGCCCATCGCATAGCTCAGATCGCCGCCGCGGTAGTGATCGCTGGTGCAGCCGTGGTGAACGTTCAGGTCGAGCAGCGGAATGTTGTAGGGATTGTGATAGATGCCTTCGGTGAACCAGGCGTCGCCCCTGAACTTGTTGCGATCTAGCATGTTCAAAAACGCCCCGGCGTCCCGGTCGCGGTCGGGTTCTTCGGGTTTGGCGCGATAGGGATGGATCGCGGCGATGTCGAACGGCGGATCGCCTGCGGAGACCTCCAGCAACGTGTTGATGAACGCGATGCCGCTGTTGGGGTACATGTTCGACGGATCGGGACTGATGACCTTCGCCCTGGGATTGGCGCGCAGCAGGCCCCGGCGCGCGGCGCGAAGCACCCGCGCCATCGCGCCGGTGTCCTTGACATTATCAATGTAGAACTGCACCGGCGGTTCGTTGTTCAGCTTCCAGTATTGAACCTCCGGGTAGGCGGCGGCCTTCTGATACGCACGTTCCTCGACCTGTTTCAGTTGCTCGTCGGTCAGGTGGCAAGTCTTGCGCTGATTAAAGATGTCAAACCGCTCTTCGATTTTCTTGCGCTGTTCGGGGGTGAGGCCGGCAAGACTCGGATCGTTTCTTCGCGGATCGTTGGGGTCCGCGAAGAACCCTTCCCCGCCGTCGAAAATGGAAACGAAGTAGAGAATGTTGTGCTTGCGGAGCGACTCATAATACTTGTGCGGCTGGGGATCGAACGTGATGCCCGATCCGATGCCCATGCGCTGGAGGAACTCGATCCGGCGGTCCCAGTCGCCGCAGCGTGAATCGAACAGGCCCAGCGAGAAGATGTTCTTGTTTTTCGCCGATCCGTCCTGGAACGGCAGCACGGTCATGCGGACATATTCGCGGTCGGTGAAACCGTCATCGGTTTGAATGTTGACCCGATGGACGTAAATCCCCGACTTCAAATCGGCGGCCCAGGGCAGCGGCATCGTCGCCCGGCCCTTGTCGTCGAGCGTGTAGTATTGCGAATCACGGTCGATTTGGCGTCCGAAGAAGTCTTCCTGAATGATGGAGACCTGTCCCTTGGCGGCGGGCTTGCCGTGGATGCGCAACCGGGCGTGGGGGTTGGTTCCCGGCTGCCAGTAGTTGCCGCGCGCATCGCTTTCCAGAAAAACGCCGACGGGCTTTTGAACGTATTCGGTGGCGGCGTCGCCTTTTTCGATCTGCACGGCGGTGACGTACATCCAGCATTCCTCGGTGGGCTTGTGGTTGCCGAATCCCAACGAGACAATGCGGTTGGGGGCCTTGAAAGTTTTGGTGAATCGCTGCCACTGATCGGTCAGCTTCACGCTTCCGCCTGCGGGGAACGCCCCCCACACGCCGGTGACGGTGGTGTAGCCGAGATATTGTCCCGGCTTGTCGGCCTTGGCGTAAAAGCTGAGGGTGTAGGTCTGATCGGGTTCGGTGGGGATGCCGAACGTCGAGACTTGTTCGTAGGCCTGTCCCACTTCGCCGCGCAGCGCCAGGCATCGTCCCCCCGCCCCCGGAACCCCCGGAAAACCGCCGGGCGAAGTCGGATCATCCACGATGGCGTATTGCTGGTCGTACTTGGTGTCCAGCTTGGCGACGCCCATCGAGTTCCATCGCCAGTATTGAAAACCCGCGTCGAAGCCGGGGTTCTGCACCAGGTTGCGGCACTTGTCATACCGCGGCATCCGCAACCGATCCGCCGCCCAATAGTCGATCCCGCCGTAGGTATCCACCGAAACGTCCTGAGGCGAATTGGCCGGCAGTTGAATGTCCAGCACGATCTGCTTGTCGGCGGGCAGGAAGAAAAGTTCGACCATGTTCCGCGCGTTGATCTGATTGCGGGTCTTGACATCCACGCGCCGGCATTGGATCGGACGAACCGTGATCTTCCGATCCGCATGACCCGCGTCCCAGATCACCTGCCCAATCTTGCCGCTCTTCAACGTCTTGACATCCTCGTTGCTCGGCGGGGCGGCGTCGATCAGAAACTTCTCCTGATCCACCAGCAATTGTTCGCCTTCCATCGCCTTGCGATGCGTGCTCATCACCACCGACACGCCCTGAAACACATCCGACATCGCCTGCTCGCCCACGAATTTCAACGTGCAACGAACGACACCCTGGGGGGTCAAGGCGTATCCCCACTGTATTTCGCCGGCGCTGGCCGGATCGGTCGCACCGGATGGCGACACGGCTTTACCGGTCAGCAGGACCGACTGGGTTTGCGGGTCCACCTTGATCTTCATGTTTTCCAGGTGCGACGCGGTGCGCCAGATTTTCGGGGCGTCCTTGTAGCCGAGCGACAGGAACAGGGTGTAAACTTCGCCCTCTTCGTCGATGACGTCGATCGTGCCCTGGCGGCGCATGACCAGCCGGGTCTGGCCGCGGATGACGGTGCCGTCGGAGAGGAATCGGGTTTGCGAGAGGGCCGGGGTTGCTACTTCCGGGGCGGTTTCCGGGGCGGTTTCGGTTTGAGAAAAAGCGTTCACACAGCCCGGAAGCATCAGAACGATCACCGCCGGGATGAGCCGGTACGAGGGGAGAAATCCGGTCACTTCAAGGGCTCCTGATGAAGGGGGAGAATGGGGGGGAGGAGCGGGGCTGAGGATCAGGGAAGGAAAGAGCCGCAGACATCTATTTCATAGCTGCAATCGGCAGCGTTCTCACTTAATCGCCAAGGGCGCGCGTCCAGATGCCCAGTGAATTCGTAGTATTTCCGCTACCGACCGTTTTCTCCGGCGTGTTCATCTCAACATGACCGTCCACCATCAGGTAGTTGACCGGCCCGTTGTGCAGAAATTCCGTGCCATAGATGTTGCCGACTTCAAAGGTGTAATCAGCCATCTGTTGTTCGGCTTTGTCCAGCACGCCATTGGAACCATTGCCCAGATTATTGAAGATGCTGGAAAGTTCGCTGGCCTGCATCGTCTCCGAAGGCCCGGCAATCTCGGATAGCCGAACCGTCTTAACCAAGGGCAGATCCCCGGTAAAGTCCGCGTAGGCCACCCCCCGGTCATAGTTGCGGCACAACGAATAGCTGCGGCGCACATTCCACTTCGGCGGCAAGCGATCGCTGGGACACAGGAATATCTTCTCCGCATTCCCCTTGAGATAGTGATTCGTCCGCTGCTTGTCGAGGTCCAGTGTCCCGCCGAGGTATGGGTTCAACAGATCGTCGAAGCTCAACCACCCGCCGTCAGGAAAACTCGCGCATCCATAGGGCAATGTCTGATTATTTTCCCCGGCATACATGATGACCGCCTGCCCGATCTGTTTCAGATGGGTCATGCAGACGACCGACCGCCCCGCCTCCCGTGCCTTGTTCAGCGACGGCAACAAAATCGCGATCAGCAACGCGATGATGGCGACCACCACCAAAAGTTCCACAAGCGTGAAGCCGATGTGCGATGTGCGATCTGCGATGTGCGATGTGGAAGAGGCGGAGCCGCGATGACGACGGGTCTGTCTCACATCGCACATTGCACATCGCACATCGCATATGTTCATGCCGCAACCTCCGTGAGATGCGCCGCGGAATGTGTGTTTCCACCGCTTGTGGCTTCGCGCCCCCGGAAACATACCGCAAGCGGCGGGATTCGGTCAAAACGCCGCGGGACCGTTAAGCGCCGCGGCGTGGAGGAGGAGGAAAAATCACTTGTTTCGGCGATTGGCCATCATCAAACCGCCCAGCGCCAGCAGCCCCAGCGTGGCTGGTTCGGGGATTTCAACCACGATCTGGCCGGTGGCGTAATCGAACGGCTGGGTATCGAAAGTTTTCCATACCAAGCCGACGGGCAGCGCGGGCAGATTGACGGCGGTGAAGGCACCGGCGGGTGTGCCGGACCAGTCGAACAGGTCATACACCTGACCGGCGGCATATGCGGGACCGCCGTTGTAATTGACGACGTTGAGTACGCCACCGAAGGTGATGTCGGTGACGCCGACGACCTTGTCAAAAGATGTGTCGGCGGCCAGTTCAAAGTCGGCATTGCCGGCGAGAACGAGGATGTTGCTGATGGTGAGTGTGCCGGCGCTGTTGCCGGGGGCGAGGATGCCGCCGGCGGAAACGGTGACGGGGCCTGAGATGAGGCCGCTGCCGCCGAGGGTTGCACCGTTGTCAACGGAGACCGAGCCGGTGCCTGTGCCGGAGCCGGTGGTGTTGTTGACCAGCAGAGTACCTTGTGTGACGAAGGTTCCGCCCTGATAAGTGCTGGCGTTACCGGTCATGTTGACGATGCCCAAACCGGTCTTGGTGAGGGAATCGTTGGTTCCGGTTTGACCGGCTTTGCGGATGAAGCTGCCGGAGAAGTTGACCTGTCCGCCGGCGACGGCGGTCATCGTGATTCGGGGAGCCGCGGCGGCGGCGGTCTCGCCGGTGATGTTGCCCGAAATGGTTGACACGTCCGCGGTGGCGCCGCCGAAGATCGTGTTGTTGGTCGTGGAACTGATTGCCGAGTTGACGCTGATGGTGTAGGCCCCGTTGGTCAACAGGGAAGCCGTGGCGACACCGGCGGGGACGTTTCCGAAGTAGATGCCGCCGCTGTAATTGCCGAGCGGGCCGTTGACGCCGGGCGCGACATCCGCCCCGACCAAGACCATGCCCTGACGGATTTCAGTCTGGGTGGTGTAGGAGTTGGCACCGTTCATCACGATCGGCGCGGCCACATCGCCGGTGAGCAGAACCACAGCGCCAGCACCGCCGACATTGCTGATGACACCGTTGAAAATCGACGATCCCGTGCCGAATGCTTCGAGCGTGAGCCGGCCGGTGGCGGCACCGCCCGCGTCAATGTCTCCATTGATCGTCAGACTGCCGGCACCGACATTGCCAAAGGATACGTTTGTGGATGAAACAACAAAGTTGTTATTGATGGTCTGAGCACGACCGGAGGCATTGTTCACGGTCGTGTAGGCATAACTGGGGGAAGAAACGGAAATCGCGCCGCCGGTCAGCGTGAAAGACCCCGTCCCCGTGAACTTCAATGCCGGAGCGGGATAGGCATTCGCGCCGATGACAATGCCGCCCACCGGCACCACCGGTGCCACGCCGCCGGTCTGGATTTCGATTCTGGAAGTCGTGGCATCCACCGGCACGCCGTTCGCGTCCCAGTTGGCCGGGTCGTTCCAGTTGCTGTTGGCGGCACTGTTTTTCCAGGTGTAGGTGATGTCCGCGGCTTGGGTCTGCCCGCCGGTCACTACCATCGTGGCTCCCAAGGCCACGAACACACACGATGCGAGTCCGAGTCGAGTCTTCATGTCACGTCCTCTCCAAAAAGAGTTGTTGTCAGGTTTCATACACAATGCCGCACTGGCGAGCCGAATCTTCATTTGTCGCAACCTCCAACCTAAAGGGTTCCGCAATTCAAACGACACGATTTGTCCTGCCCTGTTTCTTTGTCCTGCCCTGTTTCGCAGGAACGATGAACACAATCGAATATATACCACGGAAATCACATCGTCAATGAATAACTTCATTTTTTTGAACATAAATCTGCGTTGAATGAAGTTCAAAACAATAAAACAGTCACAAAATACTTCAATAAAGCAATTTATGATTTTTATAATTTAATAAGTTTTTTTATGGACATTGTTCATATATCGTGTATGATTACTGCATTGTTGGATGCCATGAAATCAGGAGATCGGTAATGGGTAGGCCGGCGTCGGATCAGTCATTGCATCGTCAGGTGGCCAGAGACATTCGGCGGGCGATCGAGACCGGGCAACTGGCACCGGGATCTCGTTTGCCCAACGAAATCCGTCTGGGTGAGCAATACGCCGTCAGCCGGACCACCATCCGACAGGCGCTGGTGATGCTCACCGAAGACCGACTGATCGACCGCATTCCCGGACGACACGGCATCTTCGTCTCCGCCGCCAGTCAACAGATGCGCTATCTCCATATGGTCACGATGTTCGGCCGAAAATGGATCGGCCCCTACGACGCGGCCATCATGTCCCAGACCGAACAACACGCCCGCCGCCTGGGCTGGCGCGTCTGCATCCACCATGCCGCCGATCTCAATGAAGTCACGCAGATGATCGCCGAGGTCAACAACGATCCCTTCTCCATCGGCGGCACCCTGGAAGGCCGATTCACCCCGCAACAGGTCGTCGATCTGATCCGCGGCTCGCCCCTGCCCTGGGTCGTCCTCAGCGACCTGGTGGAGACCGTCCGCAGCGACCCCGTGCTGGATCAGGTGATCTGCGACGCTTTCAGTTCCATCCAACTGGCGGCACGCACCCTGATCGACGGCGGCTGCCGCAATATCGCCCTGTTCATCTTTCATCAGGAGATGGTCTGGAACCAGGATTGCATCAGCGCGTTCCGTTCCGTGCTGGACGCCGCCGAAATCCCCGCCAACCAACAACAAATTTTCGATCTGGCCGCGCTGCGCCAGACGCAATATCCGGTCACACTCGAGGAAAACACGCAGGGAAACTTCGCCGCGATACGGCTGGTCCTCGAACACTGGAAACAGACCGATCAGTGGCCCGACGGCATCATCATGCCCGAAAGCGACATGAAAGAGTTTGAACGCTGCATCCGCCAGGATGCGCAGGCCAAAGACCGTCTCAAGAACATGCACGTGACGCTCACCGCCTCCGAAGAAACCGTGGAAATATCCGGCCGATACTACCTGCCCTGGCGCACCACCTGGATATTGGCTTCCGTCACCCAAATGGTCGCCACGGCGGTTTCCATGATTCGTGAGCGAAGAATCAACCCCACCGAGCCGCGCCGAAAATACATCCGCGAAGTCCGCGCCGTCACCGACCCGATCCCTTCGCCGACCCCCTCGCCCCACGACGCCGGCAACGTCTCCGCCATGATGGTGTAGAAAACACGCGAGAAGGCGGAATGCGGGAGTACGGCCTTCCGGGGGCGTTGTACCCGGATCGTCACAGCATTCACCGGCGTAACGACAAGGAGGCCGACGTGATCGCGCATCGCACGGGCAAAAGGCCGCTCACGCAGTTCGGGCGTGCGATGGGGCAGTTGAACGTGAAGCTGATTTGCGCCAACAGTCCACAGGCCAAGGGCAGGGTGGAACGGACCAACGGCGTGTTGCAGGATCGTTTGGTGAAGATGCTCAAACTGGAAGGCATCACGGACATGAGCCGGGCCAATGCGTATTTGCGGGACACGTTTGGACCGGCGTACAACGCGAAATTCGCCGTCGCACCGATGCGCCAAGACGGTGCGCATCGCCCGGCACCTTCGCCGGGGGAACTGGACGCGGCGTTGCGCTGCATCACCAGCGTGCGGTCAGCGCCGACGGCGTGGTGTCGTGGCGCGGACGGTGCATGCGGTTGCGGGCGAAAGACGCCCGGCCGCGCCGCGGCATGAAGGTCACGGTGCGTGAACATCTCGACGGCCGCATCGAACTGCGCGCGACCGATGATCGACCGCTGGCGTATCAGACGATGGATGAACAACACCTCAAACCCAAACCCCCGACGCCCCCGGTTCCCCCGACGCCCCCGGTTCCCCAGACGACAACGCACCAACGCCTGGCCCCGCACGCCCCGCCCCCCAAGCCCGCCGCCACCCACCCTTGGCGGCAATCGTTCGCCGGGACCGGCGAACGATCAATGGGGACACTTCTACTGAGTTCAAACAGGGGACATTTCTACTTGAGTTGCAACACTGTTTCGCTATTCGTTTCGCTATTCGTGCCCTCCCGGTAGTCCATCTCATGCACAACCACTCTCCGCGCACCATCCTGGCAACGCTCCAATGATGGGGATGGGTTGATTCAACCTCGTTTTCAACGCATTTTCGCGGATTCCCGGCGACTCCCGAATTTTCCGCG
>JBAYVY010000015.1:0-21064 GCA_041674345.1 Phycisphaeraceae bacterium
CATCCCCGGTCTCTACGCCTTCGGCGAAGTCAATTACCAATACCACGGCGCCACACGCCTCGGCGCCAACGCACTGCTCAACTGCATCTTCGACGGCATCTTCAACGGACCCGGCGTCGTCAATTACGCCAACGACCTGAAGACCGCCGCCGGCGATCTGCCCGATTCCCTCTACGAACCGTTCGTCCGTCAGGAAACCGAAAAGGTCAAAAAACTCACCTCCTCCGCGGGCACGGAAAATCCCTACAAGATTCATCAGGAAATGGGCGAGTGGATGACCGACTTCTGCACCGTCGTCCGCGATCAGCAGGGCATGACCAAGCTGCGAGAACGCCTGAAAACATGGAAGCAGCGTTACGCCAACGTCTCGCTTTCCGACACAGGCATATGGACCAACCAGAACCTCGCCTTCACCCGCGCGCTGGGCGACATGATTAAATACGCCGACGCCATCGTCGAAGCCGCGATCGTCCGCACCGAATCACGCGGCTGCCACTACCGCCCCGATTTCCCCGAACGCGATGACAAAAACTGGCACAAAACCACCATCGTCAAATACGATGCGAAAAACGACAAACCCCTGCTCAGCTACGAACCGATCGACATGGCCATGATCCCCGCCCGCGCCCGAAACTACGGCAAGGTGGACGGCTAAGATTTTTCGGCGGGGGCGATTCATCGCCCCCGGCCCCCGGTGTCTTTCGAGAACGGACATTCAATATGATCGCACCCAACACGCCAACCAAAACTTTCCACGTCAAGGTCAAACGCCAGGACGCCCCCGGAAAACCCAGTTATTGGGAAACCTTCGAGGTCGCCTTCCGCCCGCAGATGAACGTCATCAGCGCGCTCCAGGCCATCGCCGCCAATCCCGTCACCATCGAAGGCAAAAAAACCACGCCCGTCGTGTGGGACTGCAACTGCCTCGAAGAAGTCTGCGGGGCCTGCACGATGGTCATGAACGGCCGCGTCGGGCAGTCCTGCTCCACCATCGTCGAAAACCTGCTCAAACAGGGCGACACCATCACCCTCGAACCCATGAGCAAGTTCCCCGTCGTCCGCGATCTGTTCGTCGATCGCTCCCGACTGTTCAACAACCTCAAGGAAATCAAGGGCTGGGTTCCCATCGACGGAACCTACTCCCTCGGCCCAGGCCCCAAAGAGTCCCCCGAAGTCGCCGACCTGCGATACAACTTGTCCAGATGCATGAGCTGCGGCTGCTGTCTCGAAGTTTGTCCGCAATACACCGCCGACAACCACTTCGCCGGCGCTGCCGTCATCAGCCAGGTCGCCTACTTCAATCTCCACAACACCGGTAAGGTGCTGGCCAAAGATCGTCTGGACATCATGGCCGACGCCGGCGGCGTCAACGACTGCGGCAACGCGCAAAACTGCGTCAAAATCTGCCCCAAGGAAATCCCCCTCACCGAATCCATCGCCCGCGTCGGTCGCCAAACCACCGTCCACGCCATCAAACAATTCTTCACCGGCAAATAGCGAGCCGGGGCGTCCCCGCCCCCGGCAATTCCGCGGGCCGCTTGGCGGCTTAGCAATTTCAAAACCCCCTCAAACCCACGGACTCCCATCCGTGGGTTTTTCCATTACACTCTCATCATGTCGCAAGCCCCCGACATGCTCCGCCTCGCCGACGCCGCCCAAGCCGCCGGCGTCACCCCCGCCCGACTCCAATGCTACCTCATGGTCGGCGTCGTCTCACCCACGCAAATGTCCGCGGGCCATCAACGCCTCTTCGACTCCCACGCCGTCCAGCGCATCGCCGTCATCAAACTCCTCAACGACTCCGGCTACTCATTACGCGACATCCGCGAAATCTTCCTGGACAAGGCCGTGTTCGGTAAAATTGACCCGGACACGCATCTGAACTATCGCCTGAAATGCATCCTGAATGAAGGAGACCCGGCCATGCCCACTGTCATTCAGAAGGAAGAGGCCCACAAACTGGTCGAACGCCTTCCAAATAACGCGACTTGGGATGACCTCATGCACCAAATCTATGTGCGTCAGGCCATCGACCAAGGGCTGGCGGACAGCCAGGCCGGGCGTACGAACAACGTACAGGAAGTCCGCACGAAATATGGTCTGCCGGAATGACCGTTCACTGGACAGACACAGCGCAAGACCACCTTCAAGCCATCCACGCATACATCGCGCACGACTCACCGGAGTAATGTTTTGAGTATACTTCAATAAAGTCACTTGTTGGCCTGAAGGGACGACACGATGGAACAAGACAAGATATATCACGCCGATGCTTTTGATCTTCTCCCGGAAATTGATGACGACAGCATAGACCTCGTGGTTTGCGACGGTCCCTACGGCGTCACGACAAACCAGTGGGACCGGCTCAGCAACGTTCAGGAATTCAATCTCAAACTTATCAGCTTGTTCGCGGCGAAACTCAAGAGTGGTGGCGCCCTCTACCTGTTTGGTAAACCCGATTGCGTTGATTTCATTGACTATCGCCCATTCCTCAACCTCCGCTCCAAAATCGTATGGTACCAGCCCAGCCGCCTGGCCCAAGGTAGGTTGAACTACACCAACAACTACGATGTCATCTGCTATTTCATAAAGGGGAATAGACCCAAAACCTACAACCTCGATGCTATCCGAGTGGCACAACTCGTCGAATTGGAGCATCGCCTCCGCTGCGAACGCGTCCCGTCAGTAACCAACGGCAAATACGGCAAGACGAAGTTCAACAGTGAGGGGAAAAATCCCGGTGACGTATGGGGTGACATCAAACAGTTGACCTACAAATCCAAGGAACTTGTCAGCCGGGATGCCTTGAACACGATACAGAAGCCAGAGGTTCTGCTTGAAAGGTTGATCAAGGCGAGTTCGTCCGAAGGTGATCTTGTTCTTGATCCGTTTGCCGGAGTTGGGACATGTCCTGTAGTCTGCAAACGTCTCAACCGGCATTTTATCGGCATCGAAAAAGATGAGCAGTTTGTCTCAGCGGCAAACAGCCGCCTCGACGAGATTGAAAGAAAAACAGAAGAGAGTCTATTTTGCTATGGCACGTGAAATATACAGCAAGATTATAGAACTCGTCCTGAAGGCCGCCGAACTTGCACATTCGATTGGCATCAGCAACCTTCTTCAGCCCGGTCTTGTCAAAGAGATGATCATCGCCGACATTCTCGGCCATGAACTTATCCACTCGAAGCGGGACGCCGATGCCCATGCGTCGGGCAACCCGAACGAAAAGTACGAATACTTGTCGTGCAAAGAGGGAGGATCGGGGCAACTGGACAGAATGTTCAAGGAGCCAGCCGAGAAGAGGGCTGAATCGCTGGAGCGCATCACGCGCAATGCAAAAGTATTCTTCGCCGTCTTCTACGAGGCCAACCAGACCCAATGCAAGGTTATCTACGAGATAGCGCCGACGACTGTTGTCGCGGAAACCGAACGACAACTGGATCGCAGCAGGAACGCCATCTCGCATGTGGGCTTCTCGGAAGACTGGGCTCGGGCAAATGGCTGTGTTGTTTACCAAGACAAGGCATAAGCCAACTATGCGCTTCAGCGAACGGCGTTCCCCATTTCGTCCCTCTGTCCCTCCGTCCCTTTCTTCTCCCTTCTCGCCGCGGCGATCAGTGATTCCATTCGGCTCAGCGTGCGATCCGTCTGCGCCCGATACGCGTTGTACGGAAACAGCACCACCAGCGCGATCACCAGTCCCGCCACGGTCGTCAGCAGCGCCTCGGCGATCCCCGCGCCGATCTTCGACGGGTCGGTCACCATTGAATCGCTCAACACTTTGAACGCCGAGATGATCCCCGTCACCGTGCCCAGAATGCCCAGCATCGGTGCCGCGGTGATGATCGTGCCCAGCGTCGGCATGAACCTGTCCATCCGAGGCCGCTGATTATCGACCGCCTCCGTAATCACCGCCTCGCTGGCGTTCTCATCCAGCATCTGCCGCACCAGGTTGCCATAGACGCTGTGATCGTCTTCGATCAGCACGCGGGCCGCCCCGTGATCGCCTTCACGCAGATGCCGGGCGACGCGCGCGAACTTCGCGGTGCGGCTGGGGAAGTTGGTCGTCATCCAGAACCAGGCACGTTCGAGGATCAGCGTCATGCCGATGATGGAAAGACCCAGCAGCGGCCACATGACCATGCCGCCGCGTGTCATCAGGTCCGACAAATTATCAATCATTTGCGTCAACATGGGTGCATATCATATCCCTGCGGGCCGCCGCGTGTCGCCCCCGTGTCGTCCGATTTGACCGACTTGCTACGATATGAACATGCACCGCCCCGCACAGCCCGCCGCCGATGCACCACCGGATTGGTTCCGCCTGGCGTTCGATGCGATCTATCCGCTGATCTATCAGCACCGCGACGATGAATCGGCCAAACGCGAAATCACGGCGTTGATTCATACACTGAACCCACGACCGGGCGGGCGTGTGATCGACATCGCCTGCGGAGCGGGGCGCCACCTGCGGGCGCTGCGCGACGCGGGATTCCACGCAGTCGGCATGGATTTGAGCAGGACGCTGCTCCGCGAAGCAGCCGACCGGCGGCAATTACGCGGTTGCGTGGTGTGTGGCGATGTGCGGGCGATACCGTTCGCCCCCGTTTTCGACATTGCCGTCAACCTGTTCAACAGCTTCGGCTACTTCGCGGACAATGCGAAAAACCTCGCCGCGCTGCGCTCGATGGCCGGTGTGCTCCGGCCGGGCGGTACGCTGGTGATGGAACACATCAACCCCCGGAAGTTGAAAGCGGAACTCGTGCCGATGGATGTGAAACGGGTCGGCGAACTGACCGTCGAAAGCCGGCGAACCATCGAGGGCGACTACGTGTGCAAACAAATGACGATTCGGCGAGACAATGGCGACGAAGAACGGATCACCGAGCGTGTGCGGCTGTTTTCGCCGGATGAACTGGCGGAGTGGTTCGCACGCGCGGGATTGCGTGTGGCGCGCAGAATGGGTTCATTCGACGGGGCGGCGTTGCGGGATAATTCGCCACGTGTGCTGATGGTGGGGGTGCGGGCATGAGCGATGATTGTTTGAAAGCGACGCAGGTGGACTACGCCGATTCGCCGGTGCGCAATGAATTGTTGCTGCGATTGGCGGGCGGGCATGCGCCGGCGGAATACCCGTTGTTCGACGTGCGGGGCGGAAAACCCGCGGCGCGCATCGCGCCGGGCATGGTTCCGGGGGTGGCGGAGGCGCTGATCGCGTACAACGAACGTGTCGGCAATGAACTGGATAAGGCATTGAAGCAAGCCCTTTCCGGCGGCTCGCCGATGGTGATAACGGGGCAGCAGCCGGGGTTGCTGACCGGGCCACTTTATACGATTTGGAAGGCGATGAGCGTGATTCGGCTGGCGGAAGAACTGTCGAAGCGGTGGGGGGCGGCGGTGATACCCGCGTTTTGGATCGCCACGGAGGATCACGATTTACTGGAGGTCAATCGTGTTCGCATCGGCGACAAGTGGTTCATCGCCGATCACGCGGAAACGAAGATGAGCGGCCCCGCCCCCGGCCCCGGGGGCGGGGGTCGGGGGCGACCGCCGGTGGGGTGGGTGTCGCTGACGGGGCAGCGAGAACGGATGCTGACGTTTTTACGGGAACATTTGCGGGGCGATTTCAGCGGCGAAGTGGCGGACGCGATCGCGTCGGCGGACTGGACGGATTACGGATCATTGTTCGCATCGTTGTTGGTGAAGGTGTTGGGCGCGGGGCGCGTGGTGTTGGTCGATCCGATGGTGTTGCGAGAAGCGGGCGAGCCGGTGTTGCGTCGGGCGGTGGAACGATGGGATGCGATTGAAGCGGGATTTGCGCGGGGAAGTGAGCGATTGGTGAAGGAAGGGTTCAAGCCGCAGTTGGAGAAGGTGGGGATGTTTGAGTTGGCGGAGGGGAGGCGGATATCGGTTGATGTGGAGGCATTGAGCCCCCGGAAGTTGTCGGATACATGGTTTTCGGCCGGCGCGGGGATTCGACCGGTGTTGCAGGATGCGTTGTTGCCGACGGTGTGTACGATCGGCGGGCCGGCGGAGATGCTGTATTTGTGGCAGATCGACGGGGTGTACGAGGCGATGGAAGTGGAGCGGTCGAAGTTGTGGCCGCGGTCGAGCGTGACGCTGGTGGAAAGGACGACGCGGAAACTGGCGGAACGATTCGGATTGCGGGGAGCGGAGATTTTCAAGGCGTTGAGGCAAGCTGAAAGTTACGATGCGCGGGGGATTGAGATGGTGGATGGGAGATTACAAGAAGAGCGTGATCGGTTGCTGGCAGCGTTGGAGCAAGTGAAGGGCGGAGCGCAAACGCGGCGGCGGGTGGAGAAGGCGAAGCGGTCGTTGCGGTATCAGATCGACAAGGTTTTGGTCGGGGCGGGGCGCGACCAAATGGCGGAACGGGGGATGGACCGCGGGGCGTTGATGCAGATCGTTCATGCGATCACCCCCGATGGCCCGCAGGAGCGGGTGAATAATGTCTGGGATTTCGTGGCGCGGTATGGATGGAAGTGGATAAAAGAAGCGGAACTTTCGCTCGACGTGACGCGGATCGTGCATACGATGATGGACCTGCTCCCGGAATAAGGGGCGAGACGGAACCCAAGGCGGCGCTTCGCTCCGCCTTGGCTTGGTAAGAACTATTATGGAGATATGGTTATGAGCGTGGATGTCGTGGCGATAGGGGCGCACCCGGATGATGTGGAGATGATTTGCGGAGGGACGGTGGCGAAGATGATCGCGCGGGGGCGGTCGGTGGCGATCATCGACATGACGCGGGGGGAGATGGGCACGCGCGGCTCGCCGGAGATCAGGGCGGAAGAGGCGGAGTCGGCGGCGAAGGTGCTGGGCGTGACAACGCGGATCAATCTGAATCTGCCGGACGGACGACTGGAAAATACGGAGTTGGCGAGAGTACGGGTGATTGAAGCGATTCGTGACCTTCGCCCGAAACTTGTTTTAACCCATTACTGGGACGACCTGCACCCGGATCACTCGGCGACGGGGAACATCGTGAAAGACACGATGTATCCGTCGGGTTTCGCCAATTACCCGGCCAAGGGCGAGCCGTTCCGACCGAACGAATATCTGTTTTTCATGGCGCACTTCACGGTGGAGCCGAGTTTCATTGTGGATGTGACCGAACACTACGACAAGAAGGTGGCGTCGATATTGTGTTATAAGTCGCAATTGCACGACAAGACGGTCGATGGGCTGGAGACGCTGATCGCTTCGCCGACGTTTTTGAAGCGGCTGGAAGGGCGGGCGCGCTATTACGGGTCGATGATTTACAGGGATTTCGGCGAGCCGTTTTTGTCCAGGCGGGCCGTGCCGGTGGATGACCCGGTGGCGTTGTATGAGCCGTTCAACAAGATATTCGCCAACAAGAACTCATTCGCGGGAAAGGGCGGCAAATGAAAATCGCGATCACATGTCATCCGACACAGGGCGGCAGCGGGGTGGTGGCGACGGAGCTGGCGATGGCGCTGGCGCAGCGCGGGCATGAGGTGCATGTCGTCGCATATGAGCGCCCGTTCCGTTTGCATGATGTGCCGAACGTCCAATTTCATCGGGTGAATGTGAGTGATTACCCGTTGTTTCGGTATCCGCCGCATGATTTGTGTCTGGCGAACAAGCTGGCGGAAGTGGCGGTGGAGCATGACCTGGACATCATTCACGCGCATTACGCGGTGCCCCATGCGATCAGCGCGATGCTGGCCAGGGACATGTTGTGCGTGTGTGAACGGAAGGTGAAGGTTGTCACGACGGTGCATGGAACGGACATCACGCTGACGGGATCGCACAGGGATTTCTACCGGGTTTGCCGGTATGCGATGATGCGTTGCGACGGACTGACGGCGGTGAGCGGATGGCTGCGTGACAAGACGATGGCGGCGTTCGATCTGCCGACGCCCCCGGAAGTCATACCGAATTTTGTGGACTGCGACCGGTTCACGAGCCGGGGGCGCGTGGGTTGGCCGGGGGATGGTAAGTTTCGCATTTTGCACGCGAGCAACTTTCGGCCTGTGAAGCGGGTATTCGATATTGTGCGTGTTTTCCAGAAGATTCGGGAGCAACTGCATGGGGCGGAATTGGTGATGGCGGGGGATGGGCCGGAACGCGGTGGGGCGGAGGAATTGGCGGGGGAACTGGGTATTTGCGGGGCGGTGCGTTTCGTCGGGGCGCAGGTGGACATTGAGCAGATGTACCGTGAGGCGCACTTGTTTTTGCTGTTGAGCGATTATGAGAGTTTCGGGTTGAGCGCGTTGGAGGCGATGGCGTGCGGCACGCCGGTGGTGGCGTCGAAGGCGGGAGGATTGACGGAGGTGGTGGAGGACGGTGTGACGGGTCGGTTGTGCCGGGTGGGGGATGTGGAAACGATGGCGAAGGCGGGGGTGGAGATATTGAGTGACAGTGCGAAGTGGAATGGATATTCGATGGAGGGGAAGGTACGGAGCCGGCGGAACTTCTGCAAGGATTTGATCGTGCCGCGGTATGAAATGTTTTATGAACAGGTGATGATCGCCCCCGGAAATAACCCCGGAAGTAAGATGGAAGGGGCACTTCGTGCCGCCCGCTAAACTTCATGCGAGAGGGAAAGATATGAGTGATGTGAAAAGACCAAATATCGAACCGCTGGATTTGTCGGAGCGCGGCGTGAACGGGCAGTCGTCGAACCGGCGGCTGTTCATGCAATTGCAGGTGTTCACCGGATGCAGCGACTCGGCGGCGGTGGTGGAGGCGATGGAGATGACGGGCGTGCGGGGCGTGATGTATGAGGATGTGAATGACCCGATGGGCGTGGGCATCGTGACATACACGCAGGACCCGGAGGACTTGGTGGGGGAAGTTCGGCGGTTATACAACGGCGAGCCGTTCGTGCGACTGGAGCGGCGGGGGGATTTCACGATGATCGGTCGGACGTACACGCTGGGGTACGAGCCGAACGTGGAGGAGACGCTGATTCAGCGACCGATCAACACGCTGCGCCATGAGGAATGGAACTGGGCGGTGTGGTATCCGCTGCGGCGGAAGGGGAGTTTCGCGCGATTGCTGCCGGAGGAACAGCGCGAGGTGCTGATGGAACACGGCAAGATTGGAATGCAATACGGCGGGAACGATCTGGCGCACGACATTCGGCTGGCGTGTCACGGTCTGGACGCGCACGACAATGATTTCGTCGTGGGAGTGGTGGGAAAGGAATTGGCGCCGCTGAGCAAGTTGGTGGAGACGATGCGCAGGACGCAGCAGACGAGTCTGCACATCGAGCGGTTGGGGCCATTTTTTGTGGGAAGGAAGGTTTGGCAGAGCGCGGAGTGAGGAATCAACCTGATTTGGCCCGATCCGTCGCCAGTTGCCAGACGTCCATCACGTTGAATTCGCGTACCCAGCGTTCGATGTATTCGCGGTCAATTTGCTCGGGCGACCAGTCGGGATGGACATCCCCGACCCCGTCGGCCATCATCTGTCGCATAAATCGCATCAACTCGCAGGCCATATCCCAGCGATCCGCTTCTGATTTGCGCGACAATATGTTCGCGGTCATATCGTCAATAACTTCCAATTGGACCGGCGGTGTTGAAGTGGAAGGAGCCGGGGTGGATCAGGCCGAGCGTTTTCTTCGAGCCGTCGGCGAACTTCAGTGTGTGACTGACGACCTTGCCGTCGAAATAGACGTTGGCCTTGGCGACGGCGGTGACGTTGGTGAATTCGGTGGGCATGGGCTTATTACTTCCGGGGGATTACGCTCGTTGATGGGTGGGGTTGATGTTGTGGTCTTCGCACCATTGCTTGTAAGCAATGGGCGAGATTTCCGAGGGTTTGATCTCGCTGCGACCGCCCCAGAAGACGTTGGTGTAGGGCACGGGGATACCGGCTTCGGCCAGGTGGGCGTCGATCGCCGCCTTGTGCGCCAGCACGGTTTCGCGGTCCCCGCCGTGCGCCACGCCCATGATGTTCACCCGGCGGAACTCATCACCCGTCGGACGCCAGTAGGCATGGGTCATGCAGATGTGCCGGCCCACTTCGCAACCGGCGGCCAGTTCATGTCCCTCCGGCACGGCCCAGTGGAACAGGGCGTTGTACCGGCTGACCACGGAACCATCGGCCAACTTTTTCACATGTTCCAAAAACGTCGAAAATCGCCCGATCACTTTTTTCTTCATCAAACCAGTGGCGACATCGCAGAACGCATCGCGCGACAAGCCGATCTCGGCGGCGCGACCGGCCCACGGATCGGCGATGATTTCATCCGGCGTCAGTTCGCGTTTGAGCGCGACCAGCACTTCCCATTCCTTGTCGCCGAGCGTGACGACTTCCACGTCGTACGCGTTGCCCGGTTCATCGGTGCGGTCGCCGGGTTGAAGTCCCTTGCGGCGAATGTGACCGACGCCCAGTTTGAACACCTTGCGGGCGGGCATGGGGACGAAGCGATCCGCGCCGAGCATCAGCCGCAACGCTTCGCAGTGCTTTTGCAGTGAATAACCCTGCGGCACTTTCACGGTGGTCCAAAGGCGATAGCTTGCGCCGGCCGCGCCGGGGTCGGTCGAGCGAATGACGACGTGTCCGGTGAACGGGTCGTTTTGGCACATCCGGTCGAAGGCGCTGTCGAGTTTGTCGGCCGGCACCTGCCAGGCGACCAGCGCCCCCGGCGCGAGGTTGGTCGCCAGCAGCGTTTGTCGCACGCGGCGGATCGTACCGGATTCGACCATCGCGCGGATGCGTTGAAGGACCGTGGGCAGATCAACGCCGGACGCTCTGGCGATCGCGGCGAACGGTTCGCGGTGAAACCCTTCGATTGAGTCTTCGCTCACGGCGAGAATGCGGTTGTTGATCGGGTCGTTGATGCCGGTCGGGATGGGGGCAGTGTCGGGCATTTTATATTCACCAAGAGGAAGAGGGGCACTGCGCGCCACCCGCTAAACGGGTTGCAGGCCGAAGTTATTTTCGTACAACTCGGCGATGTGTGCCAGTTCGTCGGCGGTCAGGTCGGGGGCGTCGCAAGTCGCGGCGAACTCGGCGAGCTGTTTTTCATCATAAATGTTCGGCAAAGCGCTGGTGACGAACGGCTGGTTCAACACGAATTTCAAGCCGGCTTGCGCGAGGGTTCTGCGTCCCCCGGAAGTTAAGAAATCAAGTTGTTCCACCTTCTTGAGACCGTCGATGAGCCATTGACGTGATCGGAAGTTGCGGTGGTCGTATTCCTCGAAGACGGTGTCGAGGGTGAGGTTGCCTTCGAGCAGGCCGGAGGAGTGGGGGACGCGGACAAGGATGCCCCCTCCGGCTTCCTTGCAGGCGTCGAAGACGCGCGTGGCGAGCATCTGTTCGAGCAGGTTGTAGATGATCTGGCAGGAATGCCAGCCGCGTTGGAAGGTGGCGACGCCTTCGTCGATTTGTCGGTCGGGGTCGAGGCGAGGGCCGAGCGCGGTGCCGAAGTATCGGATTTTGCCTTCGTCCCGCAGTTGGTGGAGCAGTGCGATGACATCATCGTTTTGGATGGTGTCGATGCGGCAGTTGTGGGCTTCGTAGAGGTCGATGTGATCGGTGCCGAGTCGTTGGAGGGATGCGTCGCAGGATCGGCGGATGGCGTCGGGGGTGAAGTTGTGTTTGCGTTCGCGGTGGCCGGGGCGTCCGCGTGCGCCGTCGTTGTCGGTCAGGTCGTAGCCGAACTTGGTGGCGAGGATCAGGTGATCGCGCTGGTCGGCGAGGACATCTTTGACGATGGTTTCGCCGTAGCCGTCACCGTAGGTATCGGCGGTGTTGATGAAGTTGATGCCGTGGTCGGTCCAGGCGCTGCGGAGGAGTTTGTGACGGAGTGCGGGATCGGTGACGCCCCACCAGTCGGTGGAGACGGTCCAGACGCCGAAACCGATTTCGCTGATGGACAAGTCGGTGCCGGGGAGGGTGCGGTATTTCATGGTGCGATCCGAATGCGGGGCTGTTGAGGGATTGAGGGTTCGGTATTGTAGGAGAAGAGAGAAAGAGGGACCAGGGATGAGGGGCCAGGGTGTGGGGCCGGGGATGAGGGATGAGGGATGAGGGGCTTGGGACTGGGGGCAGTTTCGAGTTTCGGGTTTCTGGTTTCGAGAGGGCGTTTCCCGGAACTCGCAACTCGAAACTGATTCAGCCCCTAATCCCTCTTCCGAATCAGCCGCCGGTTCCAGGCCACGGCCAGGGCCGCGAACGCCAGCAGGAATGCGCCGACGGATTGGTGCAGTGTCGTGATGGTCGCGTCCAGCGGGCTGGTGGTGGCCGGGTCGCCGGGGACCAGTTGCACGCCCTGATTGTGCTGGCGGACGCCCAACGCCGCGAATCCCAGCAACACCTGAAACGTCGTGCCGTGCAGCAGTCCATTGCACACGCGTTTGATCGGAGGCAGCCGTTTGCGATACAGCATCAACCCCCGCAACGTCACGGCCACGACCAGCGCGACCACCACCGCGGCGAAGGTGATGTGCATCATCAGCGGACCGGCCGGACTCTTGCGGACATACACCCCCAGCAACGTCTGCGCGATGAACGCCCCCAGCAACAGCATCGTCAGCCAGTGATCCGTCGAGGCCGACGGCGTGACCAGCGGTAATTCCTCTTTCCGCCAACTCGGCGCATGAGTCGCGGCGATCACCGCGAACGTGGCGAGAATGATCTGGCCGAACGATCCGTGAAACAGCACGTAGGCCAGCGAAGCGCTTTCGACCCACAATCCCCCGGCCACCCCCTGCGCGACCACCATCAGCAACGCCAGTGTCGTGAACAGCCGCACCGACCATCGCCGATCCGCGATCCACGTCCAGACCATCAGCACCATCGCGGTGAAGCCCACCAATGTTCCGGCCAGTCGATGGGCATGTTCGTAGTAGATGCCGCCGGTCATTTTGGAAATGGGGAACAGGAACATGTTGGTTCCCTGCGTGGTGGGCCAGTCTTTGACGCTGAATCCCGCGTCGAAGCCCGTGACCAGCCCGCCGGCGCTGACCACCAGCGCCGTCGCCAGCACCGGCACCATCGCCAGACGCAATCGCCAATGCGCCCGCGACGTTTCCGGATTCCGGGTGTCTTGCTTCCGGGTGTCTTGCGTCCGGGGGTTTTGCGTCCGGGGGCGCCGCGCCTTGCCCGCCGCGAAGCCGATGAGCATGACGACGAGCGTCGCGCCGAAAAATCCCGGCAGCCCCACCATCAGCGCGTTTCGGTTTTCGCCCTTGAGCACCGACGAAAAAATGAGCATGTTCACCAGGGCCGTGATGATCGGTACCCCCCACGCGATGCGCCACCCTTTCAAGCTGTCGCGCCCGAACACATATCCGCCGAGAAACATCACCATCACCAGCACCGCGAACACCGCCCAGCCCGGCACGAACGGCTGAACCAGCGGCATATGCAAAATGTATCCCGCGATCCACATGGCCGTCGCCGTGCCAAGCCCGGCGGCCAGCAGATCGGAAGCGCGAACCGGAAGCGACGAATCGGATGTATCGGATGGATTCATAGTCCGCCATTGTAGCGACGACAAATACGGAAGGTGTCATTCAACGCCCGGCGGTGTGATTCGCAATGGCATCCGCCTTTTCATTTTGCATGGGGGAATTGTTCGTTTTCCAATCGCTTTTTGACATCGGCGATGATCTCGCGAAGTTTTGCGGCAATTTCCTCGGGTTGCGTTGCTGCCTCCGCTTCGCAGAATGCAAGCACCCGCGGGTGCTGCGCCGCATTCGACAACAGGGACCATCGCGCGGCTCCGCCGACAAGCAGGCGCTTGGTGTCGCCATTGATATCCATCCACGGCAAGGCCGCCATGATCCTGACAACGGGCGTCTTTTGACCGGTCGCCATGAAGTTCCCCCACAGGACATCAAGAACCCAGGGCCCCCGTTCCAGCGGAATCTTCTCGACTGGCATGGGTGTTGCCTTGTGAACCCAACCGTGCCGATCATTAAGCTGCGGATGTTTGTCAACCAGTTCGCAAGCCAACTTCTGCGACTCGGGAAGATTCGCATACCAAAGACCCAGAACGACCACGCTGAGATGTGACTCCTTCATTTTTCCCAATCGTTCGACCCAGCCCGAAATCAATTTCGGATTTTCCCGAAAAACGCCGGCCAGAAATCCGAAGGTCGGCGGATTCGCTCCGTCTTTATCGAGAATACCCGCATGACTGAGGAATTCAATCGCTTCGGGAACCTTGGCTGGTTCGGGATGTTGGTAGTAAAAGGCCATCCATTTGGATACTTCTTCCTGTGATTGAAACTCGGCGCTTGCCGGGGCGACAAAAACGAGCAGGAACGTGAGTGCGATAAGCGTGCGCATTTCAACTCCTTGGAGAGGCAAAAGGTGTGGGTGTATCATTCCCGTCCGAGCCGATGGATTCGGCGATGCGGTCCGTTTGGAAAAAGATGTTTGCGTGTCGTGTGAATCTCGCATAACCCGGTGGCCCCGTGACAGGATGAGGCCATCATACCCGGCGAGAAAACGGGTGGGAAGGGGAAATCCCTCGCCGCACCTCGCGCACCGCAAGCCATAATTTTTGGGGGACCGGGGGCATTTGCCCGCATGCACCAGCACGACTACGTTGGTTCGTCCGCTCTCGCTCATGACGCGAACGCGTGAGTTGCGGGCGATCTACATGAACCGGACAAGAGCCGGTTGAGCATGTGGGTGGCATCATGTGGGGCGGGCGGGCAGTCGCTGACGCGCGATGCGGTGTAAAAGGTTTTGGGCTATGATTGTCAACAGCATTACCGAGAGTTTACCGATGGCATCACGTTCGCATCATCCGGCTCGCCTGACATGGGTATGTCTCTTTGGCGCTCTAACTTGCAGATGTCCGTTTTGCGGAGCATGGATTCATCCGTGGCACTATCCACGTCCGGGGCATTTCTGTCCGCGCTGCGGCAAGACGCACACATGACATAAGTGTGCGGCACCCCGATCCCGCTTGGTTCCGAATCCGGCTTCATTCCGCGGTTCGCAGATGTTGGTATCATGGCCCGCCACGAAATCACCCTCTCATGGAGACGCGAACCGATGTCCACGCAACTGAAACGCATTCTGGTCACCGGCGGAGCCGGGTTCCTCGGCTCGCAACTGTGCGAACGCCTGGTGCGCCAGGGGCACGATGTGATCTGCGTCGATAACTTCTTCACCAGCCAGAAGCAGAACATCCACCCGCTGCTGGGCCGGCCCAACTTCGAGTTGATCCGTCACGACATCACCTGGCCGATCTATCTGGAAGTCGATCAGATTTACAACCTGGCGTGTCCCGCGTCGCCGGTGCATTACCAGCACGACCCGATTCAGACCACGAAGGTCTCGGTCGCCGGCGCGATCAACATGCTCGGCCTGGCCAAGCGCGTCGGCGCACGCATCTTCCAGGCCTCGACCAGCGAAGTCTATGGCGACCCGACCGAACATCCGCAAACCGAAAGCTACCGCGGCAACGTCAACCCCATCGGCCCACGCGCCTGCTACGACGAAGGCAAACGCTGCGCCGAGACCCTCTTCTTCGATTATTACCGCCAGCACAAAGTTGACATTCGCGTTGTCCGCATCTTCAACACCTACGGCCCGAAGATGCATCCCTACGACGGCCGCGTCGTCAGCAACTTCATCCTCCAGGCGCTGGCCGACGAAGACATCACCATCTACGGCGACGGCTCGCAGACACGCAGCTTCTGCTTCGTCGATGATCTGCTCGACGGCTTTGAAGCCATGATGAACCACGACAACGACTTCACCGGCCCGGTCAACCTCGGCAACCCCGGCGAGTTCACCATCCGACAACTGGCCGAAATGGTCATCGCCATGATCGGCAGCAAGAGCAGCATCATCTATCGCCCCGCGTTGCAGGACGACCCCACCCAACGCAAACCCGACATCACCCTCGCCCGCAAGCATCTGAACTGGGAACCGAAAATCCCGCTGGAAAAAGGCCTGGAAAAGACGATCGCCTACTTCCGGGGACTGGACCTGAGCCAGTATCGCAAACCGACGAAAAACGTCGTGAAATGACGGGGGGAGGAGGAAAGTGGGAAGGTGGAAGTGGGAAGTGGGAAGTGAAGACCCGCGTATTAAATTCTTCCGCCTTCCGCCTTCCGCCTTCCGCCTTCCGCCTTCCGCCTTCCGACTTTCTTCTCAAATCACTTTCCACCACAGCAGTGCCGCGACGATCACCGCGGCGGCGATGCGGTAGTAGCCGAACAGTTGTAGTCCGTGCTTGTTCAGGTAGGCGACCATCCACTTAACGGCCAGCGCGGCCGAGATCGCAGCGACGACAAAACCAACGATCAGACTGACCGGCCCGTAAGTATGCAACATCAATTCACCGTGCTTCATGCCGTCGTACAAAGTGGCCGCACCCAGTGTGACCACGCCTAGCAAGAAACTGAATTCCACCGCGGCGGGAAGCGACAATCCGACTAACACTCCTGCGACAATCGTGACAAGTGAGCGACTGACGCCGGGCCACATGGCGATACATTGCAAGAAGCCGATGAGCAAAGCGGCTTTCCACGCCAATTGCTCCAGCGATTTGCCATATGCGGGGCCTTCTCGATGCGCCTTGCGCCACCAGGCGACCGCGAGTATCGCCGCCCCGCCGACGAACCACGCCGCTACGGTTGGCCACAAATCCCACTGCCCGCCCATCAGGTATTTCTCGATGTATTTGTGAGTGGCCAAACCGATCACCGCTGCGGGAACAAAACCGGCGATGATGTTGATCAGCAACCGCCGACCATTGGGATCGCGCCCTATCACGCCCCTCCCCATCTGCTTCGCCCGCCTGGCATACAAGAGCAACACCGCGAGAATCGCGCCGCCCTGAATGCAAATCGCATAGGCATCCGCCGCTTGTTTGGCCGATTCATCACCACCATTGCCGATACCCATCATGCGCTGTACGACGATCAAATGCCCCGTCGAACTCACCGGCAGATATTCCGTGACGCCCTCGACCAAGCCGAGAATGATCGCTTGACCGACGGACATTCGGGATTCGGGATTCGGGATTCTGGGTTCGGGGGAATCGGCGATTGCCGATTGCGGATCGCGGATTTGAGCCGAGGCGAACATCGGCACCAGCAGGAGTACAAACCCCCATGTCAAATACCGCAGGCCGGCTCCGCCAATCGGAAATCGGAAATCGGAAATCGACAATTCCACATCATTCGTCATTCGTCATTCCTTCGTCATTCGTCATTGGACATTCGTCATTCAAAGCGAACTTCCTACAATATACTCGTGAATAAGCCACCACCACAAAAACCCGCCGTCGTCCTCCTTTCCGGCGGACTCGACTCCGCCACAGTTCTGGCCATCGCGCGCCATGAAGGGTTCGCCGTTCACGCGCTGTCGTTCGACTATGGCCAGCGTCACCGCATCGAACTGGCCGCCGCCCGCGACATCGCCGCGTCGCTGGGCGTCGCTTCGCATCGCTATGTCACCATCGACCTGCGATGCTTCGGGCACTCCGCGCTGACCGATGACATTCCCGTGCCTAAAGATAGGGATGTAGGGAATGAGGGATTGAGGGAGTTAGGGAATGAGGGAATAAGGGAAGATGCAAGCATCGGCTCTGCCTCCGCCCCTCATTCCCTTATTCCCTCAATCCCTCAATCCCTATCTTCCCCCATCCCCATCACCTACGTCCCCGCCCGCAACACCATCTTTCTCAGTTACGCTCTGGCGATGGCCGAGGTGCTCGGCGCCGCCGACATCTTCATCGGCGTCAACGCCATCGACTACTCCGGCTATCCCGACTGCCGCCCCGAATTCATCGACGCCTTCCAGCGCACCGCGCGCCTGGCCACCAAAGCCGGCGTCGAAGGTTCGCCCATCACCATCCATGCCCCGCTCATTCATCTGACCAAAGTGCAGATCATCCGGCGCGGCCTCGACCTGGGCGTCGATTACTCCCTCACGCATTCGTGCTACGATCCCTCACACGATGGCCGGCCTTGCGGTCATTGCGATTCCTGCCAACTGCGCCAGCAAGCATTCGCCCAACTGGGCATGACCGATCCCGTGCTTGAAAAATCGAATTGTTAACAGCAGAGGCGCAGAGACGCAGAGAAGAAAATTACAAATCATGTTTTTCTCTGCGTCTCTGCGTCCGCGGTTCATTTTGAATCGTCTTTATGCAACACCCGACACTGCTCATCAACGAAATCTTCCACTCGATTCAGGGCGAAAGCACCTGGGCCGGGCTGCCCTGCACCTTCATCCGTCTCACCGGCTGCCACCTGCGCTGCGCCTACTGCGACACCGAATACGCCTTCCACGAAGGCAAACGCCTGTCGCTCGATGAGATTCTCGCACGGGTTGAACAACCGCAAACCGCAAACCGCAAACCGCAAACTCAACGTCTCATCGAAATCACCGGCGGCGAACCGCTGCTCCAGCCCAACGTGCATCCGCTCATGGCCATGCTCGCCGATGCCGGGTTCACCGTGTTGATCGAAACCAGCGGCGCGTGCGACATCGCCGCATGTGATGAACGAGTGATCCGCATCATGGATTTCAAAACCCCCGGCAGCGGCGAGGTGGCCCGCAATCTGTGGTCGAATGTCGAACATCTGACCCGCCGCGACGAAGTGAAGTTCGTACTCACCGGTCGGGCTGATTATGAATGGGCCAAAGATGTGATCGCCAAATACGACCTGGCGAATCGGGTGAATGCGGTGTTGTTCAGCGCGGTGCATGAAATCCCCGCCGGTAAGGAACTGCCGGGGGCTGCCGGTTTATCTTTGCGTGACCCGGCCGAGTGGATTCTCGCCGACGGTTTGCCCGTGCGTTTGCAAACCCAATTGCACAAACTCATCTGGCATCCGCAGATGCGCGGCGTGTGAGGGAATGTGCGATGTTCAATGTACGATGTGCGATGTAAGATGACAGATTGAACATCGCACATTGAACACTGAACATCCATGCACGTTCGACTCACCAAATCCTTTTCCTTCGAAGCCGCCCACTGGCTGCCGAAGTTTCCGGAGGGCCACAAGTGCCGCCGCCTGCACGGGCACTCGTTCCATGTCGATGTGATCGTCGCCGGCGAAGTCGATCCGCAGACCGGCGTACTCATCGACTACGGCGACATCAAAGCCGCGATCGCCCCGGTCGAAAAGCAACTCGACCACTACTGCCTCAACGACATCGCGGGCCTGGAAAACCCGACCGCCGAACTGCTGGCTGCGTGGATTTACGACCGGCTGAAACCCGCATTGCCGCTGCTGGACACCGTGGTCATCCACGAAACCTGCACCACGGCGTGCGAATATCGACCCTGATTTTTTTTCGCGGAGAACACGGAGACGCGGAGACGCGGAGACGCGGAGAAGAGGTGTGAAGGTTTGAAATTCCTTTTGGGCTTCCTCCGTATCTCCGTGCCTCAGCGCACTCCGCGATAATTTCTTCATGGTTGAACCAGTGAACATCAAGCGACTCGCCGCCGACCTCGGCTTCGCCCTATGCGGCATCTGCGATGCGCGGGTGTCGGATCACGTTGACGAATTCCGGGGGTGGATCGCTGACGGCAAACACGGCGAAATGGCGTGGCTGGCGGATCACGTCGAAGAACGCATGGACCCCCGGAAGTTCCTGCCGGGGGCACGAAGCATCATTGTCGTGGCGGATGCGATTGAGATGAAAGTGGGAAGTCGGAAGGCGGAAGGCGGAAGTGAAGAGCAAACTTCTGGCTTCCGACTTCCGACTTCCCACTTCCGCATTGCGCGTTACGCCACGGTCCCCGATTACCATGTCACGATCAAAAAACGGTTGCACCGACTGGCCGACGCGATGCACGCGGCGCATCCGAGTGAAATGTTTCGCGCCACTGTTGACACCGCGCCGATCCTCGAACGCGAGCACGCCATGCGGGCCGGTCTCGGCTGGGTCGGCAAAAACACGCTCTTGCTTAATCCCCGGAAGGGTTCACATTTGCTGCTCGGCGAAATCGTGACGACGTTGCACATCGCCCCCGATGAACCCGAGACCGATCACTGCGGCCGCTGCACGCGCTGCGTTGATGCGTGTCCGACCGATGCGATCACGCCTTATTCCGTCGATGCGACGCGCTGCATCAGTTACCTGACCATCGAGCATCGCTCGCTGATCGACAAGCAGTTTCACGAAGCGATGGGTGACTGGGTTTTCGGTTGCGACATTTGCCAGGAGGTGTGTCCGTTTGTGAGGAGTAGGGACGAAGGGAAAGAGGCAGAAAGGGACGAAGGGACGGAGGGACGAAGGGACGAAGTGGGGAGCGGCTCCGCCTCTTTCCCTTCGTCCCTTCGTCCCTTTGTCCCTTCGTCCCTACTCTCCATCCTCCACTGGGCCGAATCCGACCGGCGCGCCGCTTTCACCCGCTCGGCGATGAAGCGGGTGAAGCTGCATCAGTTCAAACGCAACGCGCTGATCGTGGCGGGCAATCATCTGAAAAAGCGAGACGACCCGGCATTGCGGCGGTGCATCAAGCGGATCGCCGGTGATGAAAATGAACATCCGCTGGTGCGCGACACCGCCCGGCAGGTGATGGGGATTCTTCCGGGGGCGTGACTTTAACTTCCGGGGGGCGGGGGCAATTAATTGCCCCCGCCGGGGTTCAAACGCAAGCCGAGGGGCCTGTTTGACCGATGTAGTAGCAAAGCCCGGCCTCGGCGGTCGGGTGGTCGCGCATCCACTCAACCCTTGGTGAATATCCATGACGCACCCGCTTTCCCCCTTTCGGTCGATTCGAGCCATCGTCCTTGCGGCAATGATGACGCTGATGGTGATGTCGCCGGCCACGACGGTTCACGGACAAACGACCGATGCGCCCGCCGGGGGGGCGGAGCACTTAAGTGCTCCGGCCTCGGCCACCCCCGCTGAGCATGCTTCCGAGGGCGGGGGCGAACACAAAGCCGATGTGCCGATTTACTGGGTATTGCCCTTCGCGCTGTTCCTCGGCTGCATCGCGCTGGCGCCGCTGTTTTTCAGCCACTTCTGGGAACACAAGTACCCGCTGGTCGCCGGGGCGTTCTTCCTGATCGGATTCGGCTACTACTTCCTCGTCCGAGGCGACCTGCATCCCTGGACCCACGAAATG
>JBAYVY010000016.1:0-20854 GCA_041674345.1 Phycisphaeraceae bacterium
AAGCCCGCACGCCGGAATACAAAGGGGTTCCAAGTTCCGGTTCAGAGGCGTACAATGTAACAGGTTCGCCGCTTCACAGGGAGTAACGTCATGTCGGTATTCACTTCGCATCGCTCTTCAACATCGCACATCGCACATCGCACATCGCACATCGCTTTCCGGGGGTTCACGCTTGTGGAACTTCTGGTGGTGATCGGGATCATCGCGCTGCTACTGGGCATCCTGCTCCCGGCCCTCGGCTCGGCGCGCGACCGCGCCAAGAAACTGGCCGCGTCCACGCAGTTGCAGGGTATCAGCGCCGCGTGCGATGCCTACTACACCCAGTTCAATGCGTATCCGGGGTACTTCTCGGAAACGGCTGTCGTCGGTTTCGCCACCACTTCAGGCACTTCAGCGTTTTCCGGAACGGAGAACATGATGGTGAGTCTAATGGGCGAGGCGAATAATTCGGCGGCAAGTGGAACTTACATCACGGTGCCAAGCACTCCCAGCACTACTAAGGTGGTTAAATCTCCCGCTGGCCCGCGGACCAACTATGGCGGCACCAATGCCCGCCTCTACGGCGCTTTCTATTCCCCCAAGACCGGAGAAACCGCTGACATCAATAACAACGATGGTGATAACGACCTTACGACTGGTTACAAAGAATTGGTCGATCCGTGGAGCGGTATGCCGGTGTTGTATTTCCGCGCGGTCGCCGGGCAAGCCGGCTCTCCCGTCCCCGTTACCGCCAGCGGCAGCCCGGGCATTTTCTATCGCAACACCGCACGGGATTATCTCATCAACGGCGTCAAAAGTTCAACGGGTGCCATCTATGACAATAATCCATCCAATTCCTTGCTGGCAGACAACATTGTTAACATGGCGTGGTTCGTCATCAACACCGATATCAGTGGGACGGGCGATAATCAAGATAGTCCCAATGAAACCACCGATGTGGTCAAGGGTGCATATGTTCTCTGGTCGGCGGGCAAGGATGGCATCTACCTCGGCAAAGCACAATCCAAAGTCACATCCATCGCCTCGGCCGCTGATCTGTCCAAGTTCGACGACGTCGTCGTCACCGGCGGGACGCGGTGAGATATGCACAAAGCCGCGACCGGTGGTCGCGGTCTTGGGCGATGTGAAATCATTGGAAAAACCAACGCGCGCCGCGTTCCGAAGACCGCGACCAACGGTCGCGGCTTTGTGGGGGGGGACCGCGACCAACGGTCGCGGCTTTGTGATGCGTCTTCAACTTCCGGGGGCGGTCGCGGCTTTGTGCGGTGTGTTCACCGCAGTATCAGCATCGCATCGCCGTAGCTGTAAAAACGGTAGCGCAGATTGATCGCCTGTTGATACAACTCCAGCAATCGCTCCAATCCCGTCATCGCGCCCACCAGGGCCAGCAGTGTGCTGCGCGGCAGGTGGAAATTGGTCATCAAGCCGTCGGCGAAACGAAACTCGTAACCGGGTTGAATCAGTATGCTCGTTTCACCGCTGTACCCTTCTCCGTTTTCAAACTTCCGGGGGGGTAACGATTCGAGCGCCCGCACACTGGTCGTACCCACCGGGATGATCCGCCGCCCCTCCGCCCGTGCGGATTTCAACGCGGCAACAACTTCCGCCGGTACGCTGAATCGTTCGCTGTGCATGACGTGTTGTTCGAGTGTTTCGGCGCGGATCGGCTGGAACGTGCCGAGTCCGACGTGCAGCGTGATGCAGGCGGTTTGTATGCCGCGCTGATGCAGTTGGTCGATCAGGGCGGGCGTGAAATGCAGCCCGGCGGTGGGCGCGGCGACCGCGCCGGGTTCGGTGGCATAGACCGTCTGATAGCGTTGCCGATCCATATCACACATATCCCGGCTGAACGGGGTAGCTTCCGGGGTAGCTTCCGGGGTAGCTTCCGGGGTGGCTTCCGGGGTGGCTTCCGGGGGTTGCCTCATGCGTTGGATGTAGGGCGGCAGGGGCATGGAGCCGACCTGTTCGAGCAGCGCGTGTGTGTTCAGCGGCGAATGCTTGCGAACGAGCCATGAGCCGTCGTCGTGTTGTTCGAGCAATTCCAGTTCGTGAGCGGTGGGGCGGTCGCCGGGGGCGGGGGCGGGGCCGGGGGCGGGGTCGAGCAGCGCGAGTAGTTCGCCGGGCCGCAGACGACCGCCGCTGCGGAGCAGGACGGTCCAGTGGGCGTCGTTACGGGGGTCGCATGTTTCGATGAACAGTCCTTCGACGTGCCCGGAAGTACGGATGCGGCGCCCCCGGAAGCGGGCGGGCAACACTTTGGTGTTGTTGAACACCAGCAACGCGTTCGGGGGCAGCAGATCGGGCAGATCGCTGACGGTGCGATGTTCGACGGTGTCATCGGATAGACGAACGACCATGAGTCGCGCCAGTTCACGCCGGTCGGCGGGTTTCTGGGCGATCAGTTCTTCGGGCAGGTGGTAATCCAGGTCGTCGGTACGCATGGGTTTGCGCTGTGCGGTTTGCGGGATGCGGTTTGCGGGATGCGGTTTGCGGTTTGCGGGGTGCGGGATGCGGGATGCGGTTTGCGGGTCTTCCGCATCCCGCACTACGCATCCCGCATCCCGCACAGCGCATCCGCGTTGTTTTTGGGCGACGGATCATCGGTTGTTTGTTGCGTGGGGTCAACATCCGGTTCACCTGTCCCGGAACGTCATGCCGCGCAATTTCAGCGGATATCGCCGGTTGCGCGACTTCCGTGGGCGGGGTGTTGCGTTTGTTCTTTCTTCCGGCATGTCAACGATTTTCACGATGATCGCCCTGAGCAATGCGTTCGCCCAGATCATGGACGGCTATGCGAAACTCGATGCCGGTAACGGTCGCGGGGGCCTGCCGGTCGGTCTGCAAAAAGGCGACGGCCCGTTGGGCACGCAGTTGCGTCCGAATGAATCGCCCGCCGCCCCCGGAAGTTGCAAGGTTGCCGTCCGCCATGACGTTTCGGGGAGCGCGACTCGTTATGCGTTCGCGTTCAATGCTCAGCAGGTTCCGCGAATCGAACAGACCCCGGCGTTCACGGATCGCGGCGGCACCGAGCCGGGCATCGTGCCTGCGACCTGGCCTTACAGCAATCCGTTCGCCGCCGGTTTACCCGATCAGGTCTATGAGCCGAACCGGATTCCGTATCCTTCGCTGAAAAATGTTCACAACCTGAATAATCCGTACCCCTTTGCTGCCGATATGAATGGTGGGTTGCTCGATGTGTTCGCATGATGCAGGGGTACGACCAGATGAGTCCGAATCTTTCGCCCGAACAACTGGCCGCGATGATCCCGGAACTGAATCGTGAGCAGTGCATCGCCGAGCTTCGAGGGTTCAACAAGTTCCGCATCGACTTCACCAACGAATATCTCCAGCAAATGAGCGTCGAAAAACTCCGGCATGTCCTGCTGGCGGCGATGTTGCGATATGCGGGGAAATGACGAATGAAGTTCCAAATTCCAATGTTCAAATCAAGCACGGGATGACGCCGCCTTACTTCCGGGGGGCGGCGGCAGACCGTGATGGGTTGTCGTTTGGCATTTGGCATTTGTGATTTCATTCGTCATTCGGATTTCGTCATTCGTCATTCCTCTCACGCTCCGCCCCGCCCACGACGTTACAATAATCTGATGGTCCGCACTCCCCCCTCATCATCGGGCGATGACGCTCTGCACCGGCTGGTGTCCGACCACAGCCGGCAGTGGAAGACGTTCACATTTGTTTATCCCGTCATCAGCCGCCGCAGTGCCGGCCTGAGCGTCGGCATCAACCTCAACATCGACACCGCCTGCAACTTCGATTGCGTGTATTGCCAGGTGGATCGCCCCCGGAAGTTGGATTCCGCGGGATTGGCGGGGGCGATTCATCGCCCCCGCGGCGGCGATGTGGACCTCGATCAACTCACCGCCGAGCTGGATCAGATGCTCAGCATCGTCGCCGACGGCTTGATCTGGCGCGACGCCCAGTTCCGTGACACGCCGCCATCGCATCGGCGGCTGAACGATATCGCCTTCTCCGGCGACGGCGAACCGACCGCCTGCCCCCAGTTTCCCGCCGCCGTGCAAACCGCCATCGACCTTCGCCTCAAGTACGGCCTGTCCGACGCGAAGATCGTCCTCATCACCAACGCCACCCTGCTCGACCGCCCGCCAGTCGAACAAACCCTCCGATTGCTCGACGCCAACCGCGGCGAAGTGTGGGCGAAACTCGATGCCGGCACCGAAACGTACTTCCGCAAAATCGACCGGCCGAGATCGGCGTCGATCACGCTCGAAGGCATCTGCGACAACATCGCGCTGGCCGGTCGGACGCGCCCGCTGGTCATTCAATCGCTGTTCATGCGGTGGGCCGGCGAACCGACGCCCTTTGAAGAATTGGATGCGTACATTGAACGGGTGATCGATTTGATGAGTCGGGGCTGCCGGATCGCGCGGGTACAGTTTTACACCATCGTGCGCCGAACCGCCGAGCCGCTGGCCGAGCCGCTGAACGATGCGCAACTGAACGCGCTGGCCGAGCGGTTTCGTCATCGCCTGCCGGATGTTGAGTTGGCGGTGTACGCTTGAATACGCCGGGCGGGGTGCGGGGTGTGCTGTGCGGTTTGCGGGATGCGTAAGAGCGCGCCTCCGCATCCCGCACAGCGCACCCCGCACATCGCCAAAATTAATTTGGACTCAGGCCGTTAATTTTATTGGCATCTCGCCCATCATGGTGTATATTTGCTATCGGTTTGGGGGATAAAGGTAACAGTTTGGTCTGTGGTGGTTTATCGACGCATGTTTGCGTCGCGCTATCGTTGGATCGCAGCCGGATCAACCGTCAGAATCGTTAAGGTTTGCCCGGATTCCAGCCGATAGCGATGTAACGGAGTTCCCTCCGCTGTATGGAGACAGCATCATGGTTCGCAATCGCCCGCCTGAAACCGACCCCCGGAATGACCCCCGGAATGACCCCCCCGATCATCGTCGCCATCCCCGCAAGGCGCTGCCCGTCGGCTATGCCCAGGTCCGCGTTCGTCTGCCCGGTCAGCAACGCTATTCCCTCACCGGCCACGCCTACGACATCTCCCTGTCAGGCATCCGCTTTGAACTCGATCAATCCATCCCCCTCGGCAAAGCCATCGACATGCAATTGTCTCTGCCCACCCCCACCCCCGGAAGCACCCCCGGAAGCACCCCCGCCCCCGGCATGAAGGTGAACCTGGCGGGCATGAACGCGGATGTGAAGGCGACGCTGAGCGACATGCCGACCGCTTCGCTGGATGCGTTGGCGAAGCAGAACGGCTTGATCGCCGCGGCATTGGGGGACAAGGTGACGCTGGGCGCGAACGCGACGTTGCGCGGCGGGAAGGGGCCTGTCACGGCGACGATTGATTCGCCGCTGGCCAAGGCGAAGATCCCGGCCCGGATGGACGCGGGGGTATTGACGCTGACGGACACGATGACCGCATCGTTCATGCTGACCGAACAGTTGAGTCGAAAGCTGATCGATCACCCGCTATTGAAACAGGCGATACGGTCGGAGCGACCGGTGACGCTGGTGGTGGCGAAGGAGGGATTCCGCTTGCCGGTGTCGAAGTTGATGAGCGGGGATGAAGCGATCAAGCAGGAGGGCATTGAGCAATGGAGCATCGGCAAGGCGACGATCGATCCGGGCAAGATGGTGGTGAGCAACGCGGGATTGATTAAGACGCTGGTGATGTTGCCGCAGGTGGTGGGAAACCTGGTCAAAGGCGGGAAATCGGAGCGGAGCGGCAATGAGTTGATCGCGTGGTTCACGCCGATGGATGTGTCGATGAAAGACGGCGTGGTGACGATGAGCCGGCTGGACATGCTGATCGGCGAAAATTATCAGGTGGCGACGTGGGGGGCGCTGAACATGAGCGGACGGCAGGTCACTGCTTTGGAGCAGAAGATACCGGCGAAATGTGGATATATGGTGCTGGGCATCACGGAACGGGCGTTGCGGCGGGTGTACGGCGTGAGCGCGTTCAGGGACGACCCGAATTATGTGGATCAGTTCATCATGGCCGGCCCGTTGGACAAACTGGGGCCGGATGAAAAGGAACTGAAACTCCGCATGGCATTTTTGACCGGCGGAGGTTCGGCGGCCAACGTCATGGGGAGCGAAACGGGCGACATTGTGGGCGGCGCGATGAAGGTCGGCGGCGTGTTGCAGTCGCTGATTGATAAAAAGAAGCGGGACCAGAAACCCGCCCCCGTGCCGCACCTGCCGTACCCCTGGCCCCCGGAAGCCAAGCCGACGGATCAGCAGCAGACCGGGCAGCAGAATCAGCCGACCGCGCCGACCGATTCGCCGCGGGATCAACCGGCACCGCAGCCGCAGAAAAAACGGTCGCCGGAGGAGAAACTCATCAACGATGTGTTCGACCTTTTGGGGAAGAAGAAAAAATGAGTGGCGAGTGGCGAGTGGCGAGTGGCGAGTGGCGAGTAGTGATGAGCGATGAGCGATGAGATCAAATGAGTTCGGTCGCGTTTCGCGGTGGCGGACGGGTTCATGGCACAACATCCGCTTCGCCCACTCCCCACTCGCTACTCGCTTTCCTCCCCCCAACGAAAAACGCCACGTCAGGGTGAGCCGACGTGGCGCCCTGGTCCGGGCTGCCGGACCTCGGGTGTATGCGGGGCGGGGGGAATCACAGCGGTGCGACACGAATGTGTTGTGCTCGCTGCGACAACTCCGCGCGGAATGATGTGTTTGTCAGAGCATTGCCGGGGTTCCGGAGAGATCGGCGGCCCATACGACTTCAAATCGGACAACTTGATTGAATATATTTTACCCGTACCGGGAAACGGATCAAGAGAAAACATGCGGATTTGTGGAAACGGGGAAACGCGAGGAAGGCGTTGAGGCAAGCCCGTGCGATGTGGAGGGAGTTGACGGGACAGCGTCAGGAGGCGTGGGCATGGGCGTGCGCGGCTTGCGATTGCTGATCGGCGTGATAACTGGAACGCACCATCGGACCCGATTCGACATGGGCGAAACCCATCGCCTCGCCTTGCCGTTTGTAATCGGCGAATGTTTCAGGCGTTACGAAACGTTGCACCGGCAGATGGTGGGCAGAGGGCTGGAGGTACTGCCCGATGGTGAGGATGTCGGTGAGAGGGAAGGGGTGAGGGGTGAGGGGGGAAGGGGTGAGGGGTGAGGGGGGAAGGGAGGAGATTTCTCCAATCCCTCGTCCCCCGTCCCTCGCCCCTCGTCCCTCGTCCCTCGCCCCTTCCCCGCCGAACAAGACGTCGCGCATGAGCGGGGCGATTTCGTCGTCGCGTTCGCCGATGCCGACCATGATGCCGGTTTTGGTAATCAGACCCTGTTGTTTGGCGCGATGGAGCAGTTCAATGGAGCGTCCGTACTTGGCCTGCGGGCGCACGGCGGGGTAGAGCCGGCACACCGTTTCAAGATTGTGCGCCAGCACGTCGGGCCTGGCGTCAAGAACCAATTGCAGCGAGGCCCAGTCGCCCTGGAAGTCGGGAATCAACACTTCAATTTTCGTGTTCGGACTGGCCTGGCGGGTGAGCCGGATGGTATCGGCCCAGATCGAGGCCCCGCCATCGGGTAGTTCGTCACGATCGACGCTGGTGATGACGACGTATTTGAGGTTCATCGCGGCGACGGCTTGCGCGACGCGGGCGGGTTCGTCGGTGTCGAGAACGGGGGGCCGGCCTGTGGCGATGTGGCAGAAACCGCAGGAGCGTGTGCAGACATCGCCGAGGATCATGAGCGTGGCCACGCCGTTGGACCAGCATTCGCCCATGTTGGGGCAGTTTGCTTCTTCGCAGACGGTGTGGAGTTTTTGGGAGCGGACCAGACGAAGCAACTGGCCGTACTTTTCGGTATGGGGCAGTTGAGCGCGGAGCCACCTGGGCTTGCCGCGTTTAACGAAGTCGTTGGCGGGAAGCCGATTGTCGAGCACGCGATCGGTGAGAGACAGATGGACCATGAGCGGGGCATTGTAGCATGTGAAAAAGCCCATGGACGATGGGTCCGTGGGCATGGAGGGGGATAGCGTGTTCGGTTATCGCCGGGTCGGGGTTCCGGGGTTCCGGGGTTCCGGGGGTCAGGCGTGTTTGCGTTTGCGAGCGACCATGAGGGCGGTACCGGCGGCGAAGAGGGCGAGTGTGGCCGGTTCTGGCACGAGGATCGCAATGCCGTCCACCTGATCGTCAGCCCAGGCACCGGAGCCGTCGAGTTGGCCGGCGAACTCGAAGCCGGAGGTGACGAAGGAAATGGCGGAAGCGAAGGAGGCATCGAAGGAAAGTTCGAGGCCGGTGCCGATGGCGGAGACGGATGCAAAGCCGGGGACGAGGTTGTAGTTGATGCCGTCCGGGGAATAGTAGAGGTCGGCATAAGCGAGAGCGGCCGATCCGGTGGTGGCGGTATCAAGGAGGTAGTGATCGGAGCCGTTGGTGAAGTCGATCCAGAAACCGGTGTAGCGATGGCGGGGCAGCGCGGTGTCATCGCCGTTCACATCAAACGTGTCGGCGGTTTGGAGACCCACGTAAAAGGTTCCGCCGGTGAGGGAGAAGCCGACGTGGGTGATGTCCAGACCCGTGCCGACAAACTGAGCGGAGCCGTCGGAACCATCGGGGATGACGGTTTGATACTCGGCGGCGTCGAAGGAGCCGTCCACCACGGGTGCGGCGAACGCGGCGGACAAGGGCATGGCGGCCAGAGCGGCCACGATAGCGCAACGATACAACTTCATCTTAGGTCTCCCACACTTCGGAGGCCTGTGGAACTTCCGGGAACAGCCAAAAACTTCCACGGGGCCGGGTTCGTGTGTTGCAATCAAGTTTTAGGTGGAATGCCGCTGACGCGGTGAGGAAAGACATCTCCCAATCCCATTCCACAGCTCTCTCAATGCTTCCCATTCCACGGACAAGGAACTATACACCACCGGGCGGATTGTGCAAATTAAATTTTGATGAATGTTTGATGAATAAGAAAACGTGCGAGAAGGAGTCAGGAGTCAGGAGTAAGAACCCACGGCGCGCCAAATATAATATCTCCTGTCTCCTGTCTCCTGTCTCCTGTCTCCTGTCTCCTGTCTCCTGTCTCCTGTCTCCTGTCTCCTCCCGGCCACTCAGCCGCGTTTTTTGAACAGCAGGGCATCAAGGGCGAAGCGGCCGGGGCCGATCAGCAGTAATGAAAGATACACGATCGCCAGTTCAAGGGGATGGCTGGCCACCGAGTCGAAAGGATCGTGGTTGTGGGTGTGCATGATGAACGCGACCGTCATGGTGGATAAAAGCAGGAAGGCGGCCACGCGCGTGAACAAGCCCAGCGCCAGAAAAATGCTCGCGAAGCATTCCGAGAACGCCGCCAGGAATCCGAATACGAGGAACAACGAGGCGGGTACGCCGAGCAACCCGGCGGCGGAACCGACTTGCCCCCACATTTCAGGACCGGCGACGATTTTGCCCCAGCCGTGCGCGGTGACCATGATGGCGCCGATGCCCAGACGCAGAATCAACAGGCCGAGGTTGCGGTACGTTTCGCAGGAGAAGATCATGCGGCGGCTCCGGTGGAGGTGATTGAGGATGCGGCAGTATAGCCCGGGAAATTCAAAACAACCGCGGAGACGCGAAGAAAGGGACGGAGGGACGAAGGGACGAAGGGACGAAGGGAAAACGTCACAGCCCCATCCTCACATTCTCACTTCGTCCCTTCGTCCCTTCGTCCCTAAGTCCCTTCGTCCCTTTCTCTGCGCCTGCGGTTGTTTTGGATTTTCCGGGCTAATTGCGGGTTTTCGGATCGTCCCCCGGTTTATCTGTTGGGTCATCGGGGGAACTTCCGGGGGCGGGGTTGCTTCCGGGGTCGCTTCCGGGGTTGCTTCCGGGGGCGTTGTCGCCGAGGTCATTTTCCGCCAGGACCGTGATGAGTTTGCGCCGGAGCAGTTGAATGGCCAGGACATTGTCATCGGTGTGGAAAGCGACGGCGGCATGTCCCCGCGGGCGGACCAGCAAGGGATAGATGTAATGAAGATTCAGTTCGGCCCGCAAAAGCGTGGTACACAGTTCGCTCAGCGAACCGGGGCCGGGCAGCTCGGCGATCACCACATCGACTTCGGTCCACGCCAGGTTGTGACGTCCGAGCAGCCGGCGGCATAATTCGTGGTTGCTGGTCAACACACGAACCACGGCATGATTGGTCGCATCCATCACCGACAGACCGGCGAGTGTGAGGTATTGATTTTGAAGAATGTCGATCAGTTCGAGCATCTTGCCGACACGCATGTCCAGAAAAACGGAGAACTGAACATTGACCGGGGGCTGAAAACCCGGCGTGGTGGCTTCAGGAGTGGAAGTGTTGACCATTCCACCATTCTTGCCGAACGGGGCCTCGGTTGCCAGCGTAAAGTGGGAAAAGAGGAAGGAGGGATTAGGGGTGAGGGATTAGGGGCTAAGGATGCGTCGCCCAACATTGCGCGTCGCCCTCTTCTTCCCCAGCCCCTCACCCTTAGTCCCTCCCCCCTCCCCCGCCCGATAACCAGAGGGCGATAAAACAGCGGGTGTAATCTAACTTAAGGGCGATGGATGTCCGATGGTTGAATAACTTGGGTAGTGCGCTGTGCGGCTTGCGGGATGCGTAGTGCGTAGTGCGGGATGCGGGATGCGGGATGCGTAGTGCGTAGTGCGGGATGCGGGATGCGGGATGCGTAGTGCGGGATGCGGGATGCGGGATGCGGGATGCGTAGTGCGGGATGCGGGATGCGTAGTGCGGGATGGCCGCACCCCGCAAGCCGCAAGCCGCATCCCGCAAGCCGCACCCCGCATCCCGCAAGCCGCACCCCGCACAGCGCATCCCGCGCTACGCATCCCGCGTGTTTGCCGGAAATGTCGTGCCATGTTAGTCTGACGGGTCTTGTTGAAATGGGTCATTTGTTTTCTGCGTGGATGAAGCAGGGAACGGGGAATCGCAGGAAGCGACGGGTCACTGAAAGAGTCGGAGGGCTCCGCCCGATTCGGGCGCGAAAGGAGCTGGACGTGAAGTCGGGTTACAGCCAAGTGTGTAAACAACGCGCGGTGTGCGTGGGCGGATGGATGTTGCTGGCGGTGCTGCTGCTGGGCACGGTCGGTTGCGACACCGATTCGTTCATTGATCCCTCGGTGGTCGGTCGGTGGGAACACACCCCCGTGACGCTGCCGATTCTCGATCGGCTGGACGTGATCGAGGAACCCGCGGAGTCCATCCCCGGCCTGAGTCAGATCACCAGCGAAGACCTCATCCCGCAAGTCACCGAATACGTCCTGGGGCCGGGCGATCTGGTTACCGTGACGGTGTTTGAGTTGATTACGCCCAACGTTGAAAGTGTGCAGACCCGCCGCATCGACGAACTGGGTTACATGCGTCTGCCGGTGATCGGCCAGATTCGCGCCGCGGGCCTGACCACCAAACAACTCGAACAGAAGATGATCAACGTTCTGCATCCGAACATTCTGCGCAACCCCACCGTGTCCGTGATCGTGCAGGAAGCTCGCCAGAAAACATTCAACGTCATCGGCGCGGCCGGCGCGCCGGGAACTTACACCCTGTTGAAAGACAACTTCCGGCTGCTCGACGCGCTGTCGCTGGCGCGGGGGATTCCGACTCAAACGCAAAAATTGTACGTCATCCGCCAGGTGCCCCTGAGCAGGATCGTCGAGACCGGACGATTCGCGCCGACCGAAGCGCCGGGCGAATCCGCCCCCCCTCAGGAACCGCAGATGCCCGGCAACCACCAGCCGGCCACGCAACCGGGCGATCAAACCGACAAGGGCGATCTGCTCGAAGACCTCTCCAAACAATTGGACACCCCCGCCCCCGGAAGCACCCCCGCCCCCGGAAGTAATGAGACACATATTGATGTGCCGGACACCCGGCGGGGTCACTTCAGTGACCCCGCGACCGCCGACACCGCCGGCTTGGGCCAGGCGTTGGAACAACCCGCCGCGGCCAACGGGCGCTGGGTGAACGTCAACGGCAAATGGGTGCGCGTCGAAAACGCCCCCGCGCCTCAAGCCGGGGCAGAGCGAATGTCCGGTGGCGCCGCCCCGGATTCTTCCGCCAACGCCGGGGATTTGCCCAGTCCCGATCAACTGGTGACTCAGCGCGTCATTGAAGTCGATGCCAAGGAATTGATGAAGGGTCTGGCGCGTTACAACATCGTCGTGCGCCCTGATGACATTGTGCGTGTGCCCGAACCGGTGGTCGGCAACGTGTACGTCGGCGGACAAATCGCCCGGCCCGGCACCTACGCCCTGCCCGGCGATCAGGAACTGACGCTCAAACAACTGGTCATGGCCGCCGGCGGGTTGGGGCCGCTGGCGATCCCCGAACGGGTCGATCTGATCCGCCGCGTCGGGCCGGACTCCGAAGCCACGGTTCGTCTGAATCTCCGGGCGATATTCGACGGTGTTCAGCCGGACATTTATCTCAAGCCCAACGACACGATCAACATCGGAACCAACATCGGCGCCTCGTTCATGGCGGTATTGCGCAATTCGTTCCGCGTCAGTTACGGGTTCGGCTTCCTGCTGGACCGCAACTTCGCGGAACAGGTGTTCGGCCCGTTGGAAGGCAGCAGCGGATAATTTCCCGCCGATTCGCGCGGTTTGACGCAACCGCACCGTTGAACCGCCCGATGATAAGAAGCGTACTGTTGATGACCGCGGCCTCGGAGGGCAGGAGGTACAGGAACCCCTGTCGCCCACACGCCGCCTGATGTGACGAGCAGCCCCATGAGCAGTGTCAGCATGTCCAAGGACAGCGGTGCCGTCGCCGCCGACTTCGGCCCGTTGATCCCGCCCCACGCCTGGGTCAGGATCGCCATACTCGGCCTGCTGTTCCTCGCGCTCTTCTACGACCCGATCTATCGCGCCCTGGGCGTCCGCTTCGACGCCACCGGCATGCACCTGATCGGTTACGCCTGGGCCGATCCCAACTGGTCCCATGCGCTGATCGTTCCCTTCATCTGCCTCTACTTCCTCTATCAACACCGCGACGACATGCGAAAAGCCGTCGTCAAATCCTTCTGGCCCGCCGCCTTGTTCCTGTTGCTCGGCATCTGCTTCTATGCCCTGACCATCGGCGTGGAACTGGTCGGCTCCGACAACCCCGCCGGGCACGCCCTCAAGGCGTTCGGCAATGACATGTTCCGCGGTTACGCCATGATCCTCGCCCTCGCCGGTCTGGTCTGGATGACCTGCGGACATCGCATCTTCCGCTTCGCATGGTTCCCCGTCTTCTATCTCACCTTCGCCGTCAAAGTCTCCGACCGCATCTGGAACCACATCACCGAACGACTCCAGGACATCGCCGCCAAATCCTCCGGCCTGGCCATCAACGTCCTGGGACTCATCAACAACCTCGAAGCCGAGATGAGCGGCAACACCATCAATCTCTATCACCACAACGTGTTGCTCACCCCGCCACTCAATATCGCCGAAGCGTGCAGCGGCATCCGCATGTTGATGACCTTCATCGCGCTCGGCTTCGCCGTCGCCTACCTCGCCCAACGCCCCTGGTGGGCGCGGCTGGTCATGGTGGTCCTGACCGTTCCCATCGCCATCCTCAGCAACGTCGCCCGCGTCACCACCCTCGGCATGATCCGACCCTACTACCCCCAGGCCACCGAAGGGGAGTTCCACATCTTCATCGGCATGCTCATGCTCATCCCCGCCCTCGGTCTGTTCATGTTCGTCGGTTGGATCCTCAACCAACTCATCATTGAGGAACCCGCCTCCGGGCGGGGTCACTTAAGTGACCCCGCCGTAAGTGACCCCGCCGTTACCGATTCCACCGGCACAAAGGGGGCGCGCTCATGAAGATTCAATGGAACAAGGTCGCCACCCCCACCTTCATCGTCGCCGCGCTGATCCTGCTGGTCTCGCTGCTGGGCATGTCCACCGCCATGCGCTGGCTGGGGCTGCACCTTGTCAAGCAACCCGTGCTTCTTCGCCGCGATCTGGACCTGTTGACCACCCGCTTCGGCCCGTACGTCCTGGACAAAAAAGGCGGCCGCCTGCCCGACGAACAGGAAAACGCGCTGGGCACCACGCAATACATCTCCTGGATCTTCCGTGATGAACGCCTGAAGGACAACGAACCCGGCTCGCTCATCCGTCTGCACATTCCCTACTACACCGGCACCATCGACTCCGTGCCCCACGTCCCCGACCGCTGCGTCGTCGCCGGCGGCGGCACCGTCGCCGGCGCTGCCCAGCAACGCACCGTCACCCTGGCCTCCGATCGCATTCACACCGTCGGCAAACAAGTGCTGGCCACCACCGCCTCCGGCTCCGTCGCACTGCCCGGTCTTGACATCAAACTCACCATCGTCACCTTCGCCCAGCCCGACAACCAGGCCAAGACCTTCTGCGTCGCCTATTTCTTCATCGCCAACAACGATTACGTCCCCACCCCCGAAGGCGTCCGACTCAAGGCGTTCAATCTCACCGACAAATACGCCTATTTCTGCAAGGTCGAAGTCATGCCCATCGGCATCGGCGACGTGGACGCCACGGAAAAGTCCGTATCGGAGTTTTTGTCTTACGCCCTGCCCGAAATCATGCTCTGTCTGCCCGACTGGGCCGCGGTGCAACGCGGCGACGTCCCGCCGCGATCCGTCGCGGCAAGTAACTGATCGTCAACCCCGGATCGTCGGGCTTCCGCCCGCCGATCCGATACTTCGCGGAGAATGTCATGGCCGGTCGAGTCAATACACGTTTCGTCGTCATTCTGGCGGTGGCGGTGGTGATCCTGGTGGGCGGCGTGGTCGGCGTCGTCTCGCTCACCTCCCGCCGCGACCCGGCCCGTTACATGGCCAGGGCCAGCGAACTGCTGAACAGCAACGAGTACGAGAAGGCCGCCGAGGCGATGGACCGCGCCTATCAGTATGAAAAAGAGACCCCCAAACGCATCGGCATCCTGATGCAGCGCGCCGAGGCGCTGCTGAAGGTCTCCGCCCCGACCAGCGCCAAGGCGCGCGAACTGCTCGGTCAGGTCGAAGGTTGCTGGCGGAAAATCGTGGAACTCGACCCGGCCAACGTCAAGGCGTCGCGGAACCTCCTGGACCTGGCGTATCGTCGCGCCGAGATGTTCCCCCAATTCATCCAGATGTGGGATCAGCTTTACAAAGATTCGCAGGACATGCTCAAGTATTCGCCGGACAATCTGCCCGCCCGCCGGTATCGCGGCCTGGCGCAGGTGATGCGCATCAGCAACCTCAACCTCGGCGAACAGGCCGCCAAGGACGCCCAGGACGATCTGCGGGCCGCCCTCCAGCATGATCCCAACGATGTCCGCGCCGCCGTCGCGCTGGCCATGCTCGACATGAACGCCGCCGAGGAAGCCGCCCGCATCAATCATCCCGCCAAGGCCAAGACCCTCCAGAAACAGGCGATGGCGCAGATCGACCAGTTCGTCCAAACCCATCCCGATGATCCGCAGGCGCTGATGGGCCGCTTCCAGTTGCTCATGCGCGCCGGAGTCCGCAACAAGGATCAGGACACCCTCGACAAGGCGATGACCGTTCTGGACCGGATCGAAGCGGTGTTGCTCAAGTCGGATCATCCCGAAGAAACCCGCGACCTGGCCGGCCGGCTGGTCATGCTCGACGGCAAGATCATCCAACTCGAAGACGGACGCGAGGTCCGTTCCGGCCTCCACCGCGCCGAACAATTGCTGCGCCACACCGCGACCGCCCATTCCGATGACGTGGCGACGCTGATGGCGCTGGGGGCCGTGCTTCAGCAGCAGCAGCGATGGGATGACGCGCTGGCGTTCTTCAAACTGGCGCGCAAGGACCGGGCCATGCCCGTGAACATCGCGGCCATGACGCCCAACGATTACCGGCAGTCCGCCGCCAAGTCCATCGTGGACATCCATCTGGTTCAGTACGAACTGGCCAAGGATGCCGCCGAGAAGAAAACCCGGATGGAGCAGGTCGCGGTCGAGATGAAGGAACTGGAAACGATCGCCGGGGACAATTCGCCCATTCTGGTGATGATGCAGGGCAAGATCGCGCTGGTCAAAGGCGACGGTCGCCTGGCCATCACCAAGCTCGAAAAAGTCAACGCCGAACTGGAAAGTCGAAACGCCGAAGTGCTCGGTCTGCTGGCGTCGGCGTACCTGGCCGACGGTCAGACCGGCGCGGCGGCCACCACGCTGGAAAAACTCATGGCCGCCCCCGGCGGCGCGCTTCAGCTCAAGCCCTACATGGACCTGGCGCGTCTGCGTCTGCGCTCCGGCGACGTGGCCGGCGCGACCGACCTGCTCGACCGCGTGCTGAAGTTCCAGCCCCAAAACACCGACGCCCTGTTGCTCAAGAGCCAGGCGATGATCCAGGCCGCCAAAACCCCCGCCGAACAGAAAACCGCCGTCGAAGCCGCCCTCGCGTCCCTCAAGCCGCTGGCCCAAGACGATGACCGCCGGGTGACGCAGCAAATCGCCGCCCTGAACGAGCGGGCCGGTCACACGCAGGCGGCGATCGCGGTGCTGGACGGGTATCTGAAAAATCACAGTGACGACATGCCCGTGCTTCAGAATCTGGTCCGCCTTCAGATGCAGACCGGCCAGAAGGAACAGGCGCGACAGCGGGTGGAACAGGCGCTGGCCGCGGACCCGCAGAACAAGGTGCTGGGTCTGTTGCTGGCCAGCATCAAGGGCGATTCCAACATCGGCGACATGGTGCAGAAGATCATCGAACAGCAGGAAGACCCGCTAAGCAGGCAGGTGGCGCTGTGGCAGTATTTCTCGCGCAGCGGCAAGACCAAGGAAGCGGCCGACGCGCTGGCCGAGGCGAAAAAAATCGCGCCCGACAACGAACAGGTGCTGGGCATCTTGTTCGATCAGGCGGTCGGGGCCAGGGATTGGACCGGCGCGGCCAGGATCGTCGATCAGGTCAAAAAAATGAACGACGGCGCGGGCCTCGATTACGCCGCCGGCACGTTCTGGCAGGCGCGCCTGGATTTGGCGCAGGACAAGCCGCGGAACGCGATCGCCACCCTCGAACGCGGCCTGAAACTCATGCCCTCCGATTCACAGGCCTGGCTGATGCTCGGCACGGCGCAGCTCCAGACAGGCGACGTCGCCGGGGCCGAACGCTCGATCCGCAAGTCGATCGACCTCAAGCCCGAAAACACCGTCGCCTGGCAACAGTTGTTCCGCCTGCACGATCAGCAGGGCGACTACACGCAGGCGATGGACGATCTGAAAAAGGCGCTGGGGTACAGCGGCGGCGGCGACGATCTGGTCATGCAGTACATCGCCTATCTGGGGCAGCACGGCGATCCGAAGCAGGCGGTCGCCATGCGCGAACAACTGGCCAAGGCCCGGCCCGACGACGCGGACAATCAACGGGCGCTGGCGGAACTGTATCAGCGCACCGGCGAGCCGGCCAAAGGCAAAACCATTCTCGATCAATTGATGGCCAAGGCCCCCGACGACCTGGCCAACATTTCGGCGGTGGCGGTGTACCTGGCGCGGAACAATCAGTTCGATCAGGGGCTGGAACTGATCCGCAACCACGTGCATCAGCGCGGCGATCAAGCCACCGCCGGCGACTGGGCCGTGTTCGCCCGCTATCTGCGGGGCGGCAACCAGGCGGAACCGGCGATCGCGGCCTACAAGCAGGCGATCAGCCGGGACACCGGCGACGCCCAAGCCGTCCGCCGCGAATATGCCGATTGGATGTTCAGCGCCCAGCAGTACGATCAGGCCGCCGAACAGTATGAGCAGGTGCTTTCCTCCGCCGGCACCAAGGATGTGCCCGGCGGGAAACTGCTGGTCTGGCGTCGGTATATCGAAACCCTGATGAATGCCGCCAAGCTCGATCAGGGCGAAACGGAACTGGCCAAACTCATCCAGGCGTATCCCAGCGACCCGCAGGCGCAACTGCTCAAGGGGCTGATGTGCGAACGCCGGTTGGCCGAGCCGAATCTCAGCGACGCCCGCAAGCAGCAACTGACCGAGGAGGCGGACCTGGCATATGATCGCGCGGCGTCGCTGGCGCCGAACCAGGCGATGGGCTATGTCCAGCGGGCGCGGTTCCGTTTCAACCGCGAAGATGAACTGGCGCAGACGCAGGTGCGCGATGATCTGAACAAGGCCGTCGAGATCGACCCCAACAACGCCCCGGCCCGGCAAATGCTGGCCGCCTGGCACCTCAAGCGCAACGACAGCAACTCCGCCCTCGCGGAATTGAATCGTCTGATTCAGCTTTCGCCCAACTTCATGCCCGCCCGGGCGCAGATGGCGGAGATTTACCTCAACGACGGCGGGAGCATGTCGGACCTGGCGCGGCTGCTGGATGATTCGATTCAGCGCATGCCCGATGTACCGGCCTGGTATCAGTATCGCGCCCGCATGTACCAGATGCAGCAACAGTTCGACCCCGCCGAAAAAGATTTGGCCAAGGCCTACGAACTGGACAAGACCGTCGGACGGATGGCCGAGTACGCCGGTCTGTTGTTGCGGCGGCACAAGGATGCGCAGGCGCTGAACCTGTTGCACGACTGGCCGAAGGAACTGGGCGGTTCGCCGGTGCTCACGGCGATGCGCGGGCAGGCGCTGTATCGCCTGAATCGCACCGACGAGGCGATGGCGTCGTTCAACATGGCGCTGGACCTGGCCAATCGCGATGCGCGTCAATACAACATGGTGCTGCCGCAGATGCTGGCCGTCATGGGAGGCCAGGCGCTGCTGGACCTGCTGGCTCCGCGGGTCCGGGAGGATGACAGCGGGACGGTCGCGCTGGCCGCGGCGCGGGTCCGGCTGGAGATGGGCCAGTCGCAGCAGGCGATGGGCGAACTGGAAGCGCTGGCCGGGAAGTTCAAACCCGACGATCCGCAGGAAACCGACCGCCAGCGCATGTTGGCGCGCGTTTACTTTGAATCGAAGCAGTTCGACAAATCGCGCGCGGCATATGAATCCGTGCTTCAAATAAACCGGCGGGATTTGATGGCGCTGAACAACCTGGCGTTCATGCTGGCCGACGACATGAACGACCCCAGGGCGGCGCTGCCCCTGGCGCAACGGGCGGTGGATGCCGCGGGCAATAATCCCGAACAGCGCGCCAACGTGCTGGACACGCAGGGCTGGGTGCAATTCCGCGCCAATGATTTGCTAGCGGCGGAAGAGACCCTTCGCCGCAGCGTCAACCTCAGTTCCATGCCCGCCAACAACCTGCACCTGGCGAAAGTGTATCTCGCCACGAATCGGCCCACCGAGGCCCGCCAGGTTCTCATGCAGGCCAAGGCATTGGCCGAAACACAGAAAGACACGCAGATGCTTCAGCAGGTCCAGGATTTGCTGAAGTCGTTCGCCAAACCGGCGAACCCGCGCTGAAAGGTAACACGCCATGACACAATCCCCCTCCCAGATGCCGTTGATGATGTCCGGTCAGACGCCCGGCCCCGGCCCCGCCGGCTCCAAGTTCACCCCCGTCGATCCCCTTCGATTGCTACGCCAGTATCAGTGGCTCCTGGTCGGCAGCGCCGTCGTCGGCGTCGTGCTGGGGTCCATCACCTACTTCCTCCTGCTCAAGTTCAATCCCAAATACACCTCCAAAGCCCAGATTTCCGTCAACAGCCCCCTGAGCAGCGCGATAGAAGTCACGCCCGGCACCGCCCTCGGAGGCGATGCGACCGAACTCTACAAACTCACCCAGGCCATGATTATCAATTCCCCCGATAATCTGCATAAGGTGCTGCTCCGCCCCGATGTCCGCAACAGCGAATGGTTCAAGTCCTACTTCGTCGATGCCCAGGGCAACGTCAACACCGAAGAGGCCTACAAGGCACTGAACAAAGCCGTCAGCGTTCAGCCCGTCGCCAAGACCCAGCTCATCACCATTTCCGTGACCACTTCCTCCGCCGCCGATTCCGAACTCCTGGCCAACAATGTGGTGGACGGTTACATCGACTTCGTGATCCAGAACTCCAAAACCGATCGCACGGTGATCGAGCAGTTGTTCTCCAATCGCCGCAATCGTATTCAGGACGACATCGCCTCCCTGCGCCAGCGCGCCGCGGCGATCATGGACGAATCCCAGCTCACCGCCGCCCAAACCAACTTCAACGAAGTCGATGCCGTCTATCAAAACCTCATCGGTCAGCAACAAACCACCGGCCAGCAGTTGAACATGGCCCAGCAACTGCTCGCCTCCGTCGAGCAATCGGCCAAGAGCGGCTCATCCGACTTCTCACCCGATGAACTGGCCACCGTCGATAACGACCCGGCCGTTCGCAACGTGGACGCACTCATTTTGAGTCTGCGCCAGGAACGCCGGGTGGCGATGGAACGGTTCGGCCCCGGACATTTCGTCGTCAAAGACCTCGACTATCGCATCGCCGCCGCTGAAAGCGAAAAGGCGCAAAAGAAACAGGAACTGCTCGCCCAGCTTCAGGGCGTGAAACTCAGCCAGGCGCAGAATCAGGTCGCCGCGCTTCAGGGCGCTTTGGCCACCATCGAAAAACAGTTGGTCGATGTGCGCGATCGTCGCCGCGAACTCAATCGGCAGTTGACCAGTTACAACGCGCTGAAAGACGATATTCGGCGGCAGGAAGATCAGTTGATGGCGCTGGACTCGTCGCTCAATTCGCTGTCAATCATCCGCGAACGCCCCGACTCCGTCCGCGTCACCCGACAGGGCCGCGCCAACAGGCCCCAGGAGGTCAGCTTCCCCAAAGCCCAGATCGTCGTGCCCGGCGTCACCTTCCTGGTCCTCGCCCTCGTCGCCGGTCTGGTCTTCCTCAAGGAAATGCTCGACAGCCGAATCAAAAGCCCCAGCGATGTCAAACTCCTGCCCAAGGCCGATCTGCTCGGCGTCATCCCCCATGCCGAGGAAGACCCCAACGGCAAAAACGAAATCGACCTG
>JBAYVY010000017.1:0-20585 GCA_041674345.1 Phycisphaeraceae bacterium
CCGTAAAGGAGGGTGAAGCCATAGAGGAAGATGGCGGCGGCGAAGGCGCCGAGGAAGAAGTATTTGACGCCGGCTTCGGGGGCCTGGATGCGGTCGCGCGCGGTGGCGACCATGACGTAGGTGGGAAGGGAAGTCAGTTCGAGGGCGAGGAAGAGCCAGATGAGGTCATCAGCGGTGACGGTGAGCATGGCCCCGGCGAGGGACAGGAGGAAGAAGCCGAAGAACTCGCCGCGTGCGACGATGGACGGATCGAAGATACCGGGCTGTTCGATGTCGGCATGGGATTCATCGGGGACTTCGGCGGCGGCGAGCAGGAGCAGGAAGCCGACGGCGAGGATGGCGAGTTTGAGATACACCGCGACCCCCGGAATTGCTGGAAGGCCCAAGCGGTCATGGTAAATGACGATCAATGCGGCGGAGAGCAGTGATGCGGCTGAGAGGAAAAACGTGCCGCGTCGGACGGCGCGGTTGCGGGACAGGCCGAGGATCATCACGACGAACGCCGTGCCGATCACCACGATTTCGGGGACGAGGATTTGGATTTTGTCGAACATGGGATTCATCGGGCGACCTCCGTCGCGGTGGCGGGGGATTCACCACGGAGAACACTGAGTTCACGGAGAGGGGAAAAACAAGTCGAGTGGCCCATACTCAATTCTTCTCCGTGTTCTCCGTGATCTCCGTGGTGAATCTTTAAATCTGAAGAACGATCAGCGAGTACCAGCGTTGTGCCGGCGGTGATGTTGTGGATCGCCGGTTCGAGGGATTGGAGCACCGGCGTGGGATAGACGCCCAGCACGATACAGGCGACGGCCAGGGGAGTGAGTACGGCGATTTCGCGGGTGGTCAGGTCGCTGACCTTGCCGGCGTAGTGTTCGGGTTCTTTGACGGGGCCCATGACGACCCGACCGAGCATGTAGAGGATGTAGATCGCGCCGAGGATCAGGCCGACGGCGGCGACGGCGGTGTATTGCCAGCCGAGGGTGGCGCTGGTGAACGCGCCGAGGAGGGTGAGGAACTCTCCGACGAATCCGTTGAGGCCGGGCAGGCCGACGCTGGCGAGGCAGAAGAAGACCATGAAGGTGGACCAGACGGGCAGGCGTTTGCCGAGACCGCCGAGTTCGTTCATATCGCGGGTGTGGTAGCGTTCGTAGATCATGCCGATGCAGAGGAAGAGCGCGCCGGTGGACAGGCCGTGGTTAATCATGTAGAGGACCGAGCCGCCGATGCCGATGGTGTTCAGCGCGAACATGCCCAGGACGCAGAAGCCCAGGTGGGAGACGGAGGAATAGGCGACGAGTTTTTTGACATCGTCCTGGACCCAGCAGATGAGGGCGGTGTAGAGGATGCCGATGATGGCGAACACGGCGATGACGGGGGCGTAAGTCACCGCGGCCCCCGGAACCATGGGGATGACGAACCGCAGTAATCCGTAAGTTCCGAGTTTGAGCAGCACGCCGGCGAGGATGACCGAACCGGCGGTCGGGGCTTCGGTGTGCGCCAGGGGCAACCAGGTATGCACGGGGAACAGCGGGACTTTCACGGCGAAACCGGCCATGAGCGCGCCCAGTACCCATGCCTGTTGGACGCGGGAGAGTTGGGTCGAGGCGAAGGTGGTGAGCGTGGGAATGTCGAAGGACCACGTGTCTGTGACGGTGGCCTGTTTCCAGGCGATCCACATCACGCCGGCGAAGGTGAGGAGCGAGCCGGTGAGCGTGAAGATGAAGAACTTTTTGCTGGCCCACTGGCGGTTGCCTGAGCCGAAGATGCCGATGAGGAAATAGAGGGGGACGAGTGTGAGTTCAAAGCAGCAATAGAAGAGGATGAGGTCTTGGGCGAGGAACACGCCGGTCATCGCGGCCTGGAGGACGAGCAGCCAGAGATAAAACTCTTTGGCGCGGTTGGTGACGGCGGAGAATGAGCCGAGGACGGTGACGGGCATGAGGAAGGTGGTCAGCATGACCAGCCAGAGTGAGATGGAATCGACGCCGAAGCGGAAGTTGACGCCGAAGTCGGTGAACCAGGGGGCGTTGTAGAAGAATTGCGGGGTTCCGGGGGCGGAGCCGGACCAGTCGAAGCGGAGACACAGGCAGACGCTCGCGGCGAAGACGACGAGGGTGGAGAGCAATGCGAAGCCCTTGACGACGGCGTTTTTGCCTTTGGGCAGCAGCGCCACGCCGAACCCGCAAAGCAGCGGAATCAGGACGAGCAAGGGAAGGAGGATGGAATGTTGAGTTGAAGGCATGGGGGTCGAATCCGTAATAACCGCGTCGATGCGGTGGATTTGTGATTTTGGATTTGTGATTTAAGACCACAAATCGGCCATCACGTGAAACGGCTGGTTTTCAAATCACAAATCACAAATCCAAAATCACAAATCTCTTCATGCCATCGCATACACCACGACGGCGAGGATCAGCAGCAGGCCGAACGCCATCGCGGCGGCGAAGCCCTGGAGCTTGCCGCGCTGGGTGGGGGCCTGCGCCTCGGCGGCGATCTTCGGGGTGTGTTGCAACAACCCGTCGTACACGATGCCGTCGAGGAATAGTTTGTCGATGACCAGATAGCACACCCAGCCCAGACCGCGCAGCGGCTTGACGATGAGCAGGTCGTACAGTTCGTCGATGTAATACTTATGATTGAGCAGCGTGACGACCGGGGCGAACGCGGCGGCGATCTTCGCGGTGGCGTTGCGGTTGATCCAGTGGAAATAACCGGCCAGCAGAATCATCACGATCGCGCCGTAACCGGCGATGGTCGCGGCGGTGTGATGGGCGTGTTCGAGGGCGGTTTGGGTACTCCCGGAAGCTTCGCTCACGCCGGGGTCACTGAAGTGACCCCGCCCGATGGCCGCGGTGGAATGCGAGATCATTTCTTCCATCCAGCCGGTGTGCGGGCCGACGTACCAGCCGAGCAGCAACGCGCCGATGGCGAGGACGATCAGGGGGCCGTTCATGAGCAGGGGCATTTCGTGGGGGCCGTGGTGGTGGTCGTCGGGGGCGTGCGCCATTTCGTAGCCGTGATGTTCGTGGCCCATGACGTACTCGGTCGGCCCCATGAAGACGCGGAACCAGAGGCGAAACGTGTAGAACGCGGTGAGCAGGGCCGTGCCGATGCCCAACCAGCCCAGCCAGGGCGTGGTCACCAGCGCGTGGGCGAGAATCGTATCCTTCGAGTAGTTGCCGCTGGTGAACGGCACACCGGCCAGCGCGAGGCAGCCGCAGAGCATGAGGATCGCTGTGACGGGCATCTTTTTGAACAGCCCCGACATTTTGCGAAGGTCCAGTTGACCGGCCAGCGCGTGCATGACCGAACCGGCGGTGAGGAACAACAGGGCTTTGAAGAACGCATGGGTGAACAGATGGAAGATCGCGCCGGTGGTGCCGAGTACGCCCACGCCGAGGAACATGTAGCCCAGTTGCGAGACGGTGGAATAGGCCCAGATGCGCTTGATGTCGTACTGGCACAGGGCGATGGTCGCGGCAAAGATCGCGGTGATGCCGCCGACGATGGCGACGGTGGGCAGGGCGTGCGGCGAGAGTTGGAAGATCGGCAGCAGCCGGGCGATCATGTAAACGCCGGCGGTCACCATCGTCGCGGCATGAATGAGGGCGGAGACGGGCGTCGGACCTTCCATCGCATCGGGCAACCAGACGTGCAGCGGAAGCTGCGCCGATTTACCGAACGCGCCGAGCATGAGGAGGAAGGGGATCCAGAGGATGGCGTTATGTTTCCATGTCCCGGCAAAACCGGCGATCAGTTCGTGATTGTTGGCCGCGCCGTTGGGGAGAATGAGATCGGAGTACGCGACCTGTCCGAAGACAAGGAACGTGAGCATGATGCCCAGGGCGAAGCCGAAGTCGCCGACGCGGTTGACGATGAACGCTTTTTTCGCCGCGGCGACGGCGGAGGGCTTGCGATAGTAGAACCCGATCAGCAGATACGACGCCAGGCCCACGCCTTCCCATCCGAGATAGAGCAGGACGAGGTTGTCAGCCAGGACCAGCAGGGTCATGGCGAGGATGAAGATGCAGAAGTAGGCGAAGAAGCGGAAATAGCCCGGATCGCCGGCCATGTAGCCGGATGCGTAGATGAAGATCAGCGTGCCCACGCCGGTGACAACCATGAGCATGACGATGGTCAGCGGATCAATGAAGAAGCTGATATTGGTGGAAAACGAACCGGCGTGAATCCACTGGAAGGCGTGGACGGACACGGGTTGGAACGAGGCGATGTCGCCCATGCCGATCCAGACGCAGATCGACAACACCAGCGAGGTTGCGACGGCGGCGATGGCGACGGGGGCGGTGAGGACGCGCAGCTTTTTCGCCGGGAGAATGCCGATGAAGGCACACACCAGCAGCCCCAGCAGCGGTGCGAAGGGAATCCACGCGGCGAGGCGGATCAGGTCCATGTTGACGGCGGCGAGCGTAGGCATATTAGTAAGTCGGAAGTTGGAAGTCGGAAGGCGGAAGTTCAGAGCGGCGGGGCTTTACTTCCCACTTCCGCCTTCCCACTTCCGACTTTCCGTTACCCTTTCATCGTGGACCACGACTCGGCGTCGAGCGTGGGCCTTCGGCGATACAACAACACCACCAACCCCAGCGCCATCGCGGCCTCGGCGGCGGCGATGGTCAATACAAAGATGACGAACACCTGGCCGTCGAGGTTGTCGTGGAACTTGCTGAAAGCCGTGAGCGTGACCACCACGCCCTGGAACATCATTTCAGTGCAGAGGAACATGACGATCAGGTTTCGCCGGGCGATGAACCCGATCAGCCCCAGCACGAACAGCAACGCGCCGGTGAGGAGGAAATGGTTGAGTGTTTGCAGGTCCATCATGGATTTCGTCTTCGGGAATTACCGTTTAGCGGGTGGCACGAAGTGCCCCTCTTCAATTTCCGTCAGCACGCGCTTTTTGCCGATCACAATCGCGCCGACCATTGACAACAGCAGAATCACACCCGCCAGTTCGATGCCCAGCGGGTGGCTTTCAAACAGGGCCAGGCCCACGCGGTCGATGTTGGCGATCTGTCCCGCCAGTTCGGCCCGCAGTTCGTCGTTCAGTTCGATGTCCACAGCGGCGTCTTTATCGCCGATGACAGCGACGATTTTGCGGTCGCCGGCCGCCCATAATCGCACGCCTTTCGCCCCCGGAACATCCGCCGGCAACAGATCGTGCGCGACCAGCACCTTCATCGCTCGCTTGGGCATGTCGTTGACGACCGTCACCACATCGCCCTTGGAGGCATACCGTTGCGTCGGCTGCAATTCGCCGGGCTTGGCCGAGAAAATCACGTGGCCCAACACCGCCAGCAGCGCGAAACCCAGCACGACGCTGCTGAACGGCTCACGCGCCACACGATCGTAAGCCGGGGCCTTTTCTTCCTCACCCACCGCCTGCGGCAACGTCGCCAGCATGATGACGAACAGGTACGTCACCAAGATCGCACCGGCATAAATGATGACCAATGCGAACGCCATGAACTCGGCTTCCAGCACGATGAACAATCCCGCCACCGCCAGCACGACCAGCACGAAATACAACGCCGCGTAAACCGGACGCGGATGGGTAATCACCCGCACCGCCGCGATCGCGGCGATGGCGGTGAACACGTAATAAAACACGTCAGGCCCCGGCTGGTCGCCCGCCTGTTTCAATAGAAACATCAGCCCGCCGCCCAGGGCCGCGAGTCCCAGCAACGCGCCCAGCTTCCTCGGCTTCCGGAAGTTGGAACCCGTCGAGGGCATGACCAGCCAGACCGCCAAAGCGCCCAGCACCGATGCGATGTAAAACACATAATCCATTTGACGTTGAGCCGTTCCATTCCCACCTGTTCAGCCGCGGTCGCATCCCGCCGGACCTGGCCGGGGTGGAAGCGATAACGATAGATTCACAGACGCATTTTTGCAACCCGCAAAGGAAAGTGGGAAGTCGGAAGTCGGAAAAATTTTATACACGGCTCTTTACTTCCCACTTCCCACTTGCCACTTCCGCCTTCCCACTTTCCCCCCACTTCCCACTTCCGCCTTCCCACTTTCCCCATTACCCTATCCCCATGCGCGTCCTCGGCATTGATCCCGGCCTGCGAATCACCGGCTATGCCTGCGTCGAACTGCCCCCTTCGGGTATTGAGCCGAAACTCCTCGAAGCCGGCGTCCTCACCTTCAAACCCCAAACACCCACCGAAACCCGTCTCCTCCAACTCCACACCGACTTAACCGCACTCATCGCCGAGCTTCACCCCACACGCCTGGCCGTCGAAAAACTCTACGCCCATTACGCCCACCCCCGCACCGCCATCCTCATGGCGCACGCACGCGGCATCATCCTCCTCGCCGGTTCGCAAGCCCAACTCCCCATCACCCACCTGGCCAGCACCGAAGTCAAAAAATCCCTCACCGGCAACGGCCACGCCTCCAAACAGCAAATCCAACTCGCCGTCGCCTCCCAGTGCCGTCTCGCCGAACCCCCCAACCCCCCCGACGTCGCCGACGCCATCGCCATCGCACTCACCTGCGCCCGACGCATCGCATTTGAACGACTGTAGTTTCGGGTTTCGAGTTTCGAGAAATACCTCTTGCTCGAAACTCGAAACCATCGACGGCACCCAAGCCGTCATCGCCTCCGTCGGCACGACAGCATCACACCGCCCATCATCATCAGGCCGATCGTCGCCGGTTCGGGGATCACGATGAAACCCGCATCGGCCGGGTTGTTGGTGATCGCGCCGAAGTCGATCTGCGTGATGTTGCCGGTGAACAGATCGTTGAGTAGCAGCCAGTCGCCGTTGACCCAGGCATAAGCGTGGATGTTGTCGATGACGAGGGTGGAACCGCCGCGAAGCATCAGGCCGTCCGGCCCGCCCAGGCCGAACAAGTAAAGCGATTCGGGACCGGCTCGGTTGCCGTTGTCGATCAGATCGACCAAGCTCACCACCGTCGCCTGTGCGTCGGTGCCGATGATGAGCTGACCCAGGCCGAAGTTATCGTTGTTGCCGGGGTCGCCGAGACCGGCGTCGAGACCGCCGACTTCGAGATATTGGGGCGAGCCGAAGGTGCCCATGCCGGTCATCGTGAGAATGCCGCTGGATGACTGGTAGGCCGTTTCATCGGTCGTGGCGAAGCTGAAGTTGCCTCCGACGCTGATGCCGCCGCCGGTGGCGACATTGAAATGCGACGGACTGTCGAGCAGCAACGAGCCGGCGACCTGCACGGTGCTGGTGACATCGTTGATGTTGAACGTGGTGTTGCCGGTGACGGTGAAGTCGCCGAGTTTGAGGGTGCCCTCGGCATCGACGTCAAACCGCACGTTGCCGACCGACACCGATTGCAACGCCGACAGGTCGATCATGCCGCTGCTGCCGACCCGGACTTGCAGCCAGTCATCGCCCGATCCGCCCTTGAGGGTGGTGACGGATGACAGATCGACCACGCCGCCGTCGGTGGCGCTGAGGGTGCGAATCTGCACGGGGTACGGGTTGACGTAGCTGTCGATGGTTTGCAGGTTGGCCAGGTCGAGAAGCGTACCCACGCCCTGCGCGCTGAAGAACGTGCCGCCGGCGAAGGCGGTGCCGACATAATGGGTGACCAGGGGCAGCATCAGGCGCGCTCCGCCGCTGAGGTTGACGAAGCTGTTGTTGATGTTGGAAAGCAGGGGCGCGCTGAACGACGCGGCGGCGTCGGAGATGTTGATCGTCGTGCCCGTGGCGGTGGTGAGTTTGGGCGCGCTGACCGATCCGCCGGCCGGGACGATGTGGCTGCCGCCGGTCTGACTGATGAGTTCCGGCAAACTCAGCGACGAGCCGGGCTGCATGGTGAAAAACAGCGACTCGGCGTTCGCCAGTTTGGGCACGATCAGGTTCGTGTCGGTGTTGAAGCGGACATTGCCGGTGGTGGTGGTCAGGTTGGTCAGCAGCAGTGTGCCGCCGGCGGCGCGTTTGAGTTCGACGTAATCATCGCCGGTGCCGCCGTTGATCGTGGTCAGGTTGGTCAGGTCCACCGTGCCGCCGTTGGTTGCGACGATCGACCGCACTTGCACGGGGTATTGATCGACGGCGCTGTTGAGGGTCCGCATCGCCGACAGATTCAGCAGCGTATTGGTTCCGTCGGCGCTGAAGAAGTTGCCGCCGGCGAAATTGGTGCCCACATAGTTGGCGACGCTCAGCGTGAGCTGCGCCCCGCCGGACAGGTTGAAAAAGCTGTTGTTGATATTGGCCAGCGCCGGCGCGTTGAAAACCGACAGGTTATCGCTGATGGTCACGCGGGCATTGGTCAGTTGCGTCAGCGAATTGAGATTCACCGTGTCCGCCGCGCCCAGCGTGTAGGCGCCGCCGTTCTGTTGCGTCAGCGACACCAGATTCAGCGTGTGGCCCGGATTCAGCGCGAACGTCATGTTTTGCGCCGATATCAGCGACGGCAGACTGAACGTCGCCTTGTCGGAACTGAACAGCACGTTGTTGGTCACGGTGGTCAGCGACGACAGATTGATCGATCCGCCCGATGACTCGGCCAGCCGCGTGGTGTCGTCGCCGGCGCCGCCGCTGATCTGTGTCAGCCCCGACAGATTGATGCTGCCGTTGTTGGTGGCGATGATCGAGCGGGTCTGCGCGGGGTAGTAGTTGGTGGCATCGTTGATCGACTGGAGGTAGGGCAGGTTGACCGCCGCGCCGGTGCCGTCGGCGCTGATGATATTGCCGCCCTGAATGGCGGTGCTGTCATATGAACCGGCTCCGAGCACCACCACGCCGGTGCCCGTCGCGCCGATTTTCGCCGCGGTGCCCGTCAAACTGCTCGCGGCCGACGGCGCGCTGAATCCGCCGCTGGGTGCGCTGATCGTTCCGCCGATCGCCGCCGAGTCCTGCACCGACAAATGACGGGCGGAATTGACCGTCAGACTGCTCCCCGCCGCCAGCGAAAACTGGTACACCTCATTCGTGCCCACGCCGGGGTCGGGGATGTCGAACGCCACATTGGAACTGGTGCCGATCACCACGACAAACGTGTCGGTGACATTGTTCACCGGCACCTCGCCGATGTCCCAATTCAACGGATCGCTGTAGCTGGCCCCGTCGCCCCCACCGGTCCAGGTGGCGGTCTTTTGTGCCGCCTGCGCGGTCGTGAATCCAGCCACGGCGCACGCAAACAACATCACGGAAACACCACTTCGCATGTGAGTTGACATGTCTCTGCTCTCCTCTGAAAAGTTTTACGGCAGTTCGATGACGCGTCGCCTTCCCCTCGCGTCCCAAGGCAAAGGTTCCAATAATATACCACACCCATCGTGGCAGGCGACAAAAATTCCCCGACAAATAGCCGGATTGAGTGCTTTTTTCGCTTCCAACCCGCTGAAACACCGGCCGTAAACAAAAATAAACACTCCAATGGCGACATCCGACCACGAAAATGCTCAGCGGATCAAACCCCTTCGCCGCGCCGCGCCTGCGTGGTCAATCGCTCTCGCGTCTTCGTGGCCGATCTTCGCGGTTAACGGTACATTGTTCCCATGATCTGTCGCATCCACGGTCAACTCGAATCCATCGACGGCTCCAAAGCCGTCCTCCAACTCGACGGCGGACTGACCTACGAAGTCCTCGTTCCCGCATTCGTCGCCGTTCGTCTGGCCGTTTCCGTCGGCCAGCCGGTCACACTCCACACCGTCCACTTCCTCGAAGGCACCAGCCAGGGTTCCCATTTCACCCCGCGATTGATCGGCTTCCTCGATGTCGAACAACGCCGCTTCTACGAACTGTTCATCACCGTCAAAGGCATCGGCCCCCGCAAGGCGTTGCGGGCCATGTCCCTCGACGTGGCGCAGATCGCCGGCGCGATCGCGGATCGTGATCTGAAACTGCTCCAGTCCCTGCCCGAAATAGGCCGGCGAATGGCCGAAACCGTCGTCGCCACGTTGCACGGCAAGGTCGATGACTTCATCACCGCCGCCACATACCATCCCCGGAAGGATGAACCGGTGGCCGGCCCGTCAACAGGGAGTGCATCCCGTGAAGCGCTGGCGATTCTGCTCCAGCTCGGCGAGCCGCGCGTCCAGGCCGTGCAGTGGATCGATCAGGTTCTGCTCAAAAACCCCGACCTCGACGACGCCCAGGCGATCATCACCGAATGCTTCCGTCTGAAAAACCGATGAACGTGAGTAGCGAGTAGGGAGTAGGGGTAGCCGATCATGACCACCGACCGCACCGAACAATATCGCGCCTTTTCCGCCATGCGGGGTCTGCCCGGACGGGCCGTCATCATGCCGCGTGTCGAGGCCCTCATCGACAAACTGGCCGGCGACCTGCTCGTCCGCGCCACCGAACGCATCGCCGCCGCTTCCGTCTTCCATCTCGCGCTCTCCGGCGGATCCACCCCCCGCCGACTCTACCAGGCACTGGTCATCGACCCGCAATGGCGCAACTTCCCCTGGCCCGACACCCACGTCTGGATCGTCGATGAACGCTGCGTATCCTTCGATGACGACCGCTCCAACTTCCACTTGATTAAGCAACTGCTGCTCGATCATGTCAGCATCCCCCCGTCGCGCGTTCACGCCATGCCCGTCACGCAGCCCGGCGGGGACCACGCCTACGAAGCCGATCTCCGCAACACGCTCCCGGTCGAAAATGAACACCAACGCCTCGACTTCGCCCTGCTCGGCATGGGCGACGACGGCCACACCGCCTCCCTCTTCCCCCACTCCCACGCGCAAGATCAACCCGACCGTCTGGTCGTTTTCAACTCCGGCGACACCGTCGCCGAACCCCGCCCCCGCATGACGATGACCTACCCACTGCTCAACGCCGCCCGCAACATCGCGCTGCTCGTCACCGGATCGGCCAAACACGCCATGCTCCAACACGTCGCACTCCTCGGCGACGACCAGGACGCCTACCACCGTCTGCCCGTCACCGGCATCCGCCCCAGCTTCGACGACGCCGATCTGACCTGGTACCTCGATTACCCCGCCGCCCTCGGCGACGCGGGATAACCCCCGGCCCCCGGAAGTTATTGCTGATTGCTGATTTGTGATTTTCAAAGCGAGCCGCCGCGTGTCGCGGCGGAGAAATGCGACTTGATTTGTTGTAACTTATAAGTTACAATTCCAAAATGAACGAGATTCGTCGATACATCACCGCGTCTGGCAAAGACGTCTTCGGTGAATGGTTGGCGAATCTGAATGACAACAAAACACGCGCGAAGATCTTGACCCGGATTGATCGTCTGGCGCTCGGCAACTTCGGCGACTGTAAAACCCTGCGGGAAGGAGTCATGGAACTGCGAATCGACTTCGGCCCCGGTTACCGCGTGTATCTCGCCAAGGTCGGCAAGACCGTTGTTCCGCTTCTCGGTGGTGGCGACAAACATCGTCAATCCGCCGATATCAACCGAGCCGTCGCGTCGCTGCACGATTACCAAGCGAGGAACCCATGAAACGCAAACCCCACATCTCACACGACGACGCGGTTATCGACGAATTGCGCCGCGACCCCGATCTCGCCGCCGAATATCTCCGTGCCGCCATTGAGGACGAAACCGAACCCGGCGTCCTTCTCATCGCCCTGCGCCACATCACCGAAGCACACGGCGGTCCCGCGAAAGTCGCCAAACAAGCAGGTATCGCCCGCGAAAGTCTCTACCGCGCCCTGTCCCCCAAAGGCAATCCCCGTCTGTCCACCCTGCTCGCCGTCACCAAAGCCGTCGGCCTGAAACTCACCGTCGAAGCGGCGTAATACACATCGTACTTTGAATGTTCGCCCGAAGAACGGCCGCGTATCTTAAAAACCCGAGTTCGGGATAAACAAAAACTCAGCAAAACGCCTTCCGTTTCCCCCGCTTTCGCCGATCCGTCGATTACTTTGTTTTCGTCGAAAACCGATCCATTGTCATGGCTATTTCATCCAGTAAATACAGGTAAAAATGCACGCTGTAGCGGTCGTAGGCATACGCGGAATTCGACGGGCCGACCTCGGATGAATGGCGATCCTCCCACTGATCCCGAACTGAAGTTAAAAGGATTATTACTATATTGCAATATAGCAATAATACTTTTGAGACAGCCGGTCTCCGCATCCGCGAGAATTGAGAATGTGAACCGTGTCCTATCGCCGTTTGAGAGCGAGCCGGGGCGTCCCCGCCCCCGGCTTTACTGTCCGCGCAACAACGCTTCTTGCGCTTCATACCACTTCACGAAGCCCCGGCCCGCCGTCAAAAATGATTCGCGGGAAACCTCGAAATCTTGTCGAATGTCCGGCGGAGATCGACGGGAAAGAATCCGAACCCCGCCACCAGGCGGACACAAAAGGAACGCTTTGCAGCCATCGAATGGCTCGTCCCAATTGGCCAGAAAATCAAATCGCCCCCATTTCCGTGCATCCATCCGGCACTGTGCCACGGATCGCGTATCCTTCAAATCCACATCGCCGTGATAGCCGTAAATCATGCCATCGAGAAAGTTCCATATCGTCCCATCGTCCAGCCCTTCAAACTCCGCATCCCACAAACTTTCCAATCGTGAACATACTGCGCGGAATCCTACATATGCCGACGCCAACCCGCAATGCGTATCGTTGATATCGCCAAGCGGAATGCCGCGACACCAAACACACATATGACCCCACGGCGGCGAAGGCGGAACCAATCCGGGTTCAATATCCGCTTCAATCGCAAAATCATTCACATCCCCAAATCGCATAAATCCTCCACATCATCCCGCGACACTTGCGGGGGAGGCGGCTCGCTTACTTCCGGGGGCTACATCGCCTGTTCCCTCGGCTGCATCATCAACTTCGGCACGTTCACGTGGTCCGGCTGCTCCAGCATGAATCGCACCGCACGCGCCAAATCCGCCGGGGTCGGCATGCGCCTGATCCCCAGCGCCTTCGCCGGGTGTACCTCGAAATTGTCCTGCAAGTGCGTGTCCGTCAGCCCCGGCTCCAACGCGCTGACTTTGATGCAGCCCGGCAACGCCGCGGCCTGCATGCGCAAACCCTCGCTGAACGCTTCAACGGCGAATTTCGTGCCCGCATACAGTTCAGCCGTGGGTCGCACTTTCAACCCCAGCGTACTGGACACGTTGATGAGGTGGCCGCGCTTCTGCTTGATGAACTGGCGCATCGCCAGTACGCCGAGTCGGTACACCGCTTCGACATTGACGCGCACCATGTCGCACGCGGCTTCCAAATCAATCTTCGCCACGTCGCCGACGATCATCACCCCCGCGTTGTTGAACACGACATCGACCCCGCCGAATCGTTGGACCGCCGTGTCGATGAGCACTCCCGGAAGTTGGGGGTCGGAAATGTCACCATCGACGCAAACGACTTCGGTGTTCAATTGGGCCGCGAGTTTTTCCAGCAGTTTCCCGCGTCTTGCGGTGATGACGAGTTTCATCCCGGCCATCGCCAGTTCCTTCGCCACGCCTTCGCCGATCCCGCTCGACGCCCCGGTGATGATCGCCGTTTTGCCTTGCAGTTCCATGATTCACCTCGAAAAAATATTTAACCGCAGATGGCAGAAGAAAACGGGCAGGCAGGGATCAGGGACGAAGGCACGAAGGGATGGAGTGAAAGAATCACCGCCCCATCCTCACTTCGTCCCTTCGTCCCTAAGTCCCTTTGTCCCTTTTTTTCATCTCTGCGCCTCTGTGCCGCTGTGGTTAATCCATCTTTTCCGCCACTCGCAAATCCAGTATCTCCAGTTCACTGTTCACCCTTCCGTTCCATTCGTTCAGTTTAGGCCGGGCGATCAGGTCCAGTTCCATGCCGACGCGCATCTGTCCGACCAGCCGGCCCATCCGCCACGCGATGCCGCGCATCGTCTGACCGTCCTGCTGCAACACCAGCGTCAGATGTTGCCCCGTCTTGCCCACGGTGCGCGGTTCCTGCGACACCTTCGCCCCGCGCACCAGCACCGCCGGCGAGGGATTGCCCCTTCCGAACGGTTCCATCTGCCGCAACTGCGACACTACCGGCACGGTCAATTCATGCAGCATCGCCTCGGCATCCCACGCCAGTGTCGGCGTCAAATCCTCGACGCTCAATCGGTCAGCCGCGTAAGCGATCATCGCCCCCCGGAAGTTTTCGATATTCTCGGTGGCGAGTTTCATGCCCGCCGCCATCGCGTGACCGCCGAAGGTATGCAGGTGTTCGCCGCACGCCGCCAGCGCCGCGTGCAGGTCGAAGCCGTCGATGCTGCGACCGGACCCGTGCGCGATGCCGTTCATTGAGTTCAGCAGGATCGCGGGCCGACCGTATTGATTGACCAGCCGGGAACAGACGATGCCGACGACGCCCGCGTGCCACGCCGGGTCGGCCAGCACGATGATGCGCACATCATCGCGGTCGTAACCGTTTTGCTCGACCATGCGGCAGGCGCTGTTGAAAATATCGCGTTCGGTCGCCTGCCGGCTGTTGTTCGCTTCCTGCAACAAAGCCGCGATCTGGCTTGCCTCAACGCCTTGGGCCGTGGTCAGTAGTTTGCAGGCGCTCTTGGCGTGCCCCATGCGACCGCACGCATTGAGCCGCGGCCCCAGCACGAAGCCGACGTGGTATGCGTCGATTTTTTCATCGCGCAACCGTGAATGGTCGATCAGCGCGTTCAGTCCCTCGAACGGGGTACGTTTGATCCGGCCCAGGCCGTGGTGCGCGATCACACGGTTTTCACCGATCAGGGGCACGACATCGGCGATCGTGCCGAGGGCCGCGAGGGACAGCAGATCGACCAGCAGTTGTTTGAAGGTTTCACTGACGCGCTCGCTGCCGCACCAGCATCGGGCGATCTGCCAGGCGAGTTTGTAGGCGACACCGGCCCCGCATAAATCAGAGGAAGAGTTTGCGGTTTGCGGTTTGCGGTTTGCGGTTGAAGAGGCGTCGGTTTCGTTCAACGGCATCCCGCATCCCGCATCCCGCAAAGCCGGATGTATCAGCGCGAAGGCGTCGGGCAGTTCGCTTCCGGGGGCGGGGGCGTGGTGATCGGTGATGATGAGGTCGATGTCGCGTGATTTGGCGACGGCGGCGGGTTCGACGGCGGTGATGCCGCAATCGACGCTGATGATGAGTTGCGCTCCGTCGTTGATGAGCGATTCGATCGCGTGGGTGTTCAGGCCGTAGCCCTCGTCGATGCGGTGCGGGATGTATCGGCGGACATCGGTGTCGGGGTTCGCGGCTTTGAGGGTGTGAAACAGAATCGCCGTCGCGGTGACGCCATCAACATCGTAATCGCCGTAGATGACGATACGCTGACCGGCCCGGATCGCATCGACGATGCGCTGCGCCGCCTTTTCACAATCGTTCAACTTCCGGGGGTCGGCCAGTTGCGACAACGCGGGAGCGAGAAATTGTTTACCGGCCTGCGTGTCGGTGATATGGCGATTGGCCAGCAGACGCGCGATCAGGGGGGAACATGAAAGCGCGGCGGCAAGCTGTGCGACCGTTGTTCCGCACGTTGCCTCCACTTCCGGGGGCATGCGGGAAACCCAGCGTTTTTGCATCCCTGCCTGAGCGAGCATGATGACATGATACGATGAACCGGCGGGTTCGTGAATTGAAAAAGGCGTTGAGGCGAGCCCGCCCCCGGCGATTCGGGGCGAACGGTGATTCAATCGTCATCGCGCGGCGCGCCGTTTTTCATGATTTCGCGCATGACGGTGGTGGCGAAACTGCCGCGGGGAAGCATGAATCGCAGCTCGATGTAGGGGCCGAACTCATCGCTTCCGGCACTGACCGCCGGTTCGTCGATGAGCATGCGCATCGCCCGGCGCGATCCTTCGGGGGCGCGTTTGCTGGCGACCAGATCGCTCACGTCCATGCCGGTGCTTCGCAGGGCGTCCAGTTCCCACTGATCGACCTGCCCGCCGGCGCGCATCATGTCCGGCCCCCACATCGGGCCTGTGGGACAGATGAGCTTGGCGTCGCAGCGTTGCTGGGTTTCAGCGACATCTTCGACGAGGAACACGCCGCGCGAGTCGTGCTTGAACGCCAGGTCGCCGGCGAGCATGGTGTCGAACAAACCGTCGCGGACGCGCTTGTTGAGCACGAGGTTGAAAATGTAGCTTTGGTAAGCGCTCATGAGCAGCGCCAGTTGGGGGCGGTCGATGCCGTTGACGGCCTGCGAGGGCGAAGCGCCGCGACTGAGCGGGCCGATCGCCTGCCGCTCGAAACGATGCACCTTCGGCCAGCACTCCAGCGCGGTGACGTAATCCCCGGCCATGTAGGCGTGTCGCGCCTCGGCGGCGGGGGGCGAATCGGCGGGGATCGGCCGGCCCAGCATTTCGTCGAGAAACTCCCGGTATTTTCCGAGCATCAGCAGTTGGCCGAGCAGGTGATTGTTCCTGCGATAACCGAAGCGTTGCTCGCCCAGATAGTTCGGCACGCCGCAGCGACACATCCGGTCGAGCATCCTGCGAACGCGAACCACATCGTTCAATTCCACATCACGCAACTTGATGATGAAACGATTGCCCCGCAGATGACCCCGCTTGAGTTTGTTGAGGTGGCGATCGGTCGCGAGGATGTGAATGTGCTCATCGGCGAACTCGGCGGCGCGCTCGGCGGAGGCGTGTTCGACGCTGAACCACTGGCGGGTGATCGCGTGTTTGTCTTTCAGACCGGCGTAACCGATGGCGACCTCTTTCACGCCGAAGTGTTCGCGGAACAGCCGGGTGACATCGGTGGTCAGCCGGCGACGCTTTTCGACGAACAGATAAAGATGATCGCCCTGGCCGGTCGGTTCGTAGAGCGGCTCCTCATCGACGATGAAATCTTCGGGGCGCTGCTTGAGCTTGCCGGCGATGCCCGGTTCGTCGGCGGTCAGATAAGCCAGTTGGTCCAGATCAACGGTTTGCATGGGGTAACACAACTCTCCCGCTCACGGCGAAACCGCTATGGTAGCAGAAAGTGGAAAGTCGGAGGAAAGGCGGAAGTCGGAAGTGGGAGGAAAGTGGGAAGGCGGAAGTGGGAAGTGGGAAGTAAAGAGCCGTGTATAAAATTCTTCCGACTTCCGACTTTCTTCCGACTTCCCACTTCCCTCTCACACCCCAGCCGGTTGGCGGGACTGTTCGACGACGCGCTCGATGCCGACCGGCGGGGCGGACGCCAGGCGGCGTGACGCGGCGGAAGGCACGTCGAGGGTGACGGGGCGATTGCGCAAACGTCGATGGCGGGTGCGCCATGCGGTCGGTTGCGGGCGAACCGTGTCGATCTTCGCCACCGGCGTGACGAGCCGGGGGTACTCCTCGACCAGCAACACCGAATCAAAATCTCCCAGCGGATTGCGCTGCACACCGTAGGCCGCGTAATCCGTCAGCCACTGACCGTCGGCACGATAGCGGAACCGATAAACGCCCGGCGGCAGCGTCAGTTCGCATTGCCACAAGCCGGCGATGTTGCGTTGCATCGGCGTGGCGCAAGGCGACCAGCCGTTGAAATCCCCGGCGAGGAACACCTCGCTCGCCCCCGGACGAATCAATTCAAACACCCATCGATTCCCTGATCGTTTGACCATTGGCCACCACTCCCAACTCACCCCTCCTTTGAGTGAGCCGACACACACACCGCCACCACGCCGCCCGCGAACCCGATCATCATTCGGACGTCGTTTTATAACAATCAGTATCGCTCCGCCGGTATCCGGGTTCAATGAAAATGCGCCCCCGCTTCGCGCGATGTTCGCAGATACCCGTCGCCCGGTCACTTACAGCGAAACATTTTTTTGTTTAATCATCGCCCCCTCGCAGTTGCCGGTTCACCGAGTCGATCTTGTCCCGCAAATGCTGCGTCCGGTCGATGCGTGTGCCGACTTTCAGCGTGGTGAAAATGCGCGGCGCGCCCATCTCATGCACCACCTGGTGACATCGTTTGACCGCCGCGAACACCGCGTCCCATTCGCCTTCGATGTTCGTGCCGTAGGCGTGCAACTGATGCGACAGACCCGCCTCTTCCAAAACACGCTGACATGCGGCGACATACCGGCTGACCGATACGCCCACGCCCAGCGGCACCACGCATAAATCCACCGTCACATCCATCGCCACATCATAGCACCCCGAATACCCCCGAATACACCAAATACCGACGGTTTTATCGGTCGCCGCCCCGGCTTTGCGGAACGGCGTCCATCACTTTGTTTTCAGTGAAAACAAAGTGATGGACGTAATCGTTTCGCACGGTAAATACCGTAAAAAACAGGCGGATGCCCGGCGGTCGGACAGCGTCCGGTCCCGACACGGAGCGATCCGCTTAAAGCAGATTTCGGGGAAAACCTCCGGGGGGCGGTTAACCCATCGCTCACGGTTGCCGATACATCCATTGTCGTCCGGCACGATGTACCCCGCCGGGCGTCGGTTTTTTACAAGGGTCGCCATCATGCCCCGACAGAAAGATGTTCTGACAACCGGTGAAGTGGCCAAGGTCTGCAACGTCGCGCCGCGAACGGTCAGCAAGTGGTTCGACTCCGGCCAGCTTCGCGGATACCGCATTCCCGGCTCCAAGGATCGCCGCATCCCGCTGGCGGCCCTCATCCGCTTCATGAAGCATCACAGCATTCCGACCGACGGCCTCCAGACCGGGCAGACCCGCCTGCTGGTCGTGGATAACGATCAGCAGATCGTCACCGCCCTCACGCAGGTGCTGACCGAACAGGCGCATTACGAAGTGCGAACCGCCGCGACGGGGTTCGCCGCGGGGTTTGAATGTGAAAAGTTCCGTCCGCACGTGATGTTGCTGGACGTGCATCTGCCGGAGATGGACGCGATCGAGCTTTGCCGGATGATTAAAAACAACGACGATCTCCAGTTGACGAAGGTGATCGCCATGAGCGGCAAACTCACCGACGGCCAGTCGCATCAGTTACAGGCCAAGGGATTCGACGGCTACCTGAAGAAGCCGTTCAATTTCCGCCAGGTCATCGAATGCGTCGAAGACGCGATGGCGGTGGTGTATTGACCCCCGGAAGTTGTTTAGCGGGTGGCACGAAGTGCCCCTTTGACAATGGATGCACATTCGTCGCCGGCAAGGAGGCCCGCGGCGTGGCGCACGTCAGGGACGACCAACGCGCGGGAAGGATCCAGGCAACACGCACAGCGCCAAGTTCGCCGGGTCGCGCAGGTGGAAACTACGCGACCTTTTTTATTGGGTGATTGGATGAAGTATGATTTGGTGAAATGGAAATCGGTTCCCGTGGCAAATTGTCGGATGGGCCTGTCCGGATGCCTTCACCCAATCACCCAATCACCCAATCCAACGATCCGACACCCCCACTGATCGCTGTCGAACATCTGTCCAAACGCTTCGGACTCGTGCGGGCGCTGGACGATGTTTCACTCCATTTCCGGGCCGGTGAAATACACGGAATCATCGGGGAAAACGGGGCGGGCAAAAGCACGCTGATGAATCTGCTGGCGGGGATCGTCGCGCCCGACGTCGGGACGATTCACTGGCGGGGCCGGGCCGTCACGTTCGCCGATCCCGCCGAGGCGATCCGGCGGGGTATCGCGATGGTGCATCAGGAACTCAACCTCGTCAGTGAACTGTCGGCGGCGGAGAACATTTTTCTGGGGCGGGAACCCCCCGGAATCCCCGGAAATTGGGGCGGCTTTTTCATCGACCGTCGTACGCAAAACGCGCGGGCCGCTGAATACCTGGCGCAAGTTTCCGGGGGCGGGGCGGACATCGACCCAACCACCCTCGTGAAAAACCTCGGTCTGGCGCAGCGGCAACGGGTGGAAATCGCCAGGGCGTTATCGACCGATGCGCGGGTGTTGATACTCGACGAGCCGACGGCGGTGCTGGGACGAAACGATGTCGAAAACCTGTTCAACGTGGTGCGACAGTTCCGGGGGCGGGGGCAATTAATTGCCCCCGCCGGGTGCGTGATTTACATTTCGCATCTGCTCAATGAGGTCAAAGCGCTGTGCGACCGCATCACGGTGCTGCGCGATGGGCGGGTGGTGACGACGCTGGACGCCGATCAGGTGCGGCAAACCAGCGAACAACAACTGGCGTCGCTGATGGTGGGCCGGACGATGACGGATCACTTCCCCCGGCGGGGGCAATTAATTGCCCCCGCCCCCGGAATCCCCGGAACCCCCGGAAGCGTTGCGCTCGAAGTCTCGCATCTGTCGGTGACCGGCCGCGTGCGCGATGTGTCGTTCAGCGTGCGGCGAGGCGAGATACTCGGCTTCGCGGGGCTGATCGGGGCCGGTCGCACCGAACTGGGCGAAGCGCTGGTCGGCCTGCGACGGAAAACCGGCGAAGTGAAAATCGGCGGCCAATCGCCGCCGCTGCGTAACGTGCATGATGCGATGCGTCACGGACTGGCGTATCTGTCGGAGGATCGCCGGGGATGCGGGCTGGTGATGGGCATGAGCATCGCGCACAACATGACGCTGGCGGCGATGCGACGTTTCGCGGATCGTCACGCCGAGCGCGTCGCGGTGGATGAACAGGTCGAACGACTGAGCATCAAAATCGGCGACGCGGGCGACATGATCGGCACACTGTCCGGCGGCAATCAGCAGAAGGTCGCCATCGCCAAGTGGCTGCTCGTCAAGCCGCGGGTGATGATTCTCGACGAGCCGACGCGGGGCGTCGATA